>CBDUAS010000153.1:0-7904 GCA_965365185.1 uncultured bacterium
GTGCTCCAGGGTTTCGCCATCCCGGCGGTTGGCCTCGGTTATCGCCACGAGCCTGCCGGGGTCGCCGTACGGCAGGGGCGAGAAGAGCACGCTGTTGACGACGCTGAACAGCGCCGTATTGGCGCCGATTCCGAGCGCCAGTAGAAGGATCACCGAGGCGGCGAACAGCGGCCGGACGGCGAGCGTGCGCACCGCGAATCTCGTGTCTTGTGAGAGGCTTTCCATGATTCTCTCTCGTGTGCTCGGGGGAGCCTCGGGAAGGGGATCACGGATCGCGCCGGCGAGGGCCGCCCAGTCGGCGCCCGCGCGCAGCACCTTCTTCTCCGCCTCGCTCGGGTTCAGGCCTGCGGCCAGCGCGTCGGCGTACTGGCTGTCGAGGTGTGCGGCGATCTCCTCGGCAACCTCGTCGATTCTGTTCGCACCGCCGGGAATCGTGGGGTCGTCGCGTAGCGAGCGAAGCTTGTTTCGCACGATCGCCGTCCAGTCGGGGCCCGGCGTTTCCGGAAAGCGCGCTCGATCGACCATCTCAGGCCGGCTCGATGACGCTTTCGACGGCGTCGATGAACGAGCGCCAGCTCGTGCGACGCTGGTGCAGCGCGTCTTTCCCGGCGGGCGTGATCTCGTAGTAACGACGCCGACGAGCACCGGCGGGGTGCTCCCAATCGGCCCGCAGGAACCCTTGTTTCTCGAGCCGGTACAGGATCGGGTACAGCGAGGTCACGTGGAAGATCAGCGCGCCGCCCGATTTCTCCTCGATGCGCTTGGCGATGCCGTATCCGTGCAGCGGCTGTTCTGCCAGGAGCGCCAGGATCAAGGTCTCCGCGCTCCCCTTCTTCAGCTCCGCGTCACTCATGGGTCCTCACGATTGACGTTCTCATGAAGGCTCGACTCGATATATGGGAGTACAGTATATGGCTCTTCAATAGTTGGCAAGGGCAGGAAGCGAGTGTGCGGTAACGGCGTCGGCCCCAACCCGCGTCAGCTAGAAACGAGCTTGCTCCCGAGGTATCCGATTCCGTGCCGCTCTGGGCCATGCCCAACCGAATGTCAGTAGGATCATCGTCGTCAAACCTCGGGCGCCCTTGCGAAACCAAGGACCTCCTTATCGACGAGCTCCTCCCACCGTCTCCGCCAACTTGACAGGCCCCTTCATATCACTCGTAACGCAGCGCCTCGATGGGATCGAGGTTGGCGGCGCGAACCGCGGGATAAATGCCCGAGATCAGCCCGGCGGCCATCGAAACACCGGTCGACAAGAAGATGGCGCCGAACGTTATGACGGTGGCCCAGCCGGCAGAGGCCGCAACCACCAGCGCGATGACGACCCCCATAGCCACCCCGGCGACGCCGCCCAGTACGCTGATGGTGAACGCCTCGATCATGAACTGGACGCGAATCTCCGCTCGCCGCGCGCCGACGGCGCGGCGGATGCCGATCTCACGCGTGCGCTCGAGCACGGTCGCCAGCATGATGTTCATGATGCCGATGCCGCCCACCAACAGCGAAATGCCGGCGATACAACCCATGACGATGTTGAACAGCCGCTGGGTGCGACGACTTTGCTCCAACAGCGCCTCCGGCACCACCAAGTCGAAGTCGTTGGCACCGCCGTGGATGCGTTCGAGCAGACGCTCGATCGCCACCGCGGTTGCCTGCGGCGACACCCCTTCCTCGATCCGCACGACGATCTCGTCGAGCGGTGCCTCCAGCGGCGGGCGGTCGAACTTGCGGATCGCCGTGCTGGCGGGGACGTAGATCTCCGTCGAAGTGGTGCCGACGGCGATGCCCTGGAAGCTCGATCCGCCGCCGCTTTCCTCCAGCACTCCGATGACTTCGAACCAGGTGTCGTTGACCTTGAGGCGCTTGCCGAGAGCCTCGCCGGATCCGAACAGGTTCCGCCGTATGCCTGCGCCGATGACCGCGACCTGGGAGTGGTTGTCCTCGTCGATGGCGTCGATGAACCGGCCCTCGACGACGCGCAATCCCGATAGCTCGTCTTGATGATGCGACACGCCGATGAGTTGCCCCTGGGTCTGCACGCCGGGCGCCATGATCATGTACGTGTCGACCTGTACGCGCGGCGCTGTGAGCTCGACGCCGGGCACACCGTCCTCGATGATCGTGGCGTCCCGCAGCGACACGCCGAGCGACTGTCTGCGGAGCTCGTTGAGCTCGTCGTCGGTAAGGTCGGGGTTGCGCACCAGCACGTTGCGCAAACCCATGCGATCGATCATCTCCATGGCCTGCTGCTCGGCGCCGGCGCCGATTGAAAGCATGGCGATGACCGCGCCGACGCCGAAGATCATGCCGAGCATGGTGAGCGCCGAGCGCAGCTTGTGCCCGGCGAGGTTGTGCAGGGCGCTGAGGGTCGATTCCTGCCAGGTCACGGGCTCACCGTCCTGGTCCGGGCGTCGGCAGGCCGGCGGGCTCGCTCGCCTGCTCTTCTTCCGGCTGGACGGCGCGCGTCGGGTCCTGTAACGCGACTCTGTCGCCCGCCTCGAGGCCGCTCTCCACCACCACCCGGCCGAGTGCCGCGGGACCGAGGACGATCTCCACCGGCGAACACCGCCTCTCGCGGGATGGTGAGGACATCTTCGAGATCCTCGAGGATCAACGTCGCGCTGACCCGCTGGCCCGGCTTCATGCGCTCCGGATCGGTCCTGTCGAGCGCGACCTCGATCTCGAAGTACTGCACCGGCGAGAAACGGCTCTTGCGGCGAGCCAGTGCGGCCATGCGACGAACGTGCCCATGGAAGACCGCGTCCGGATGCGCCTCGACGACGATGTCGACGTCCACGCCCTCGCGCAGCCCGCCGGCGTCAGCTTCGAGCACGTAGACGTTGGCCTTCATCTGCTGTAGCTGCGGGATCTCGGCGATCGTCTGGCGCGAGTGCACCCGCATGCCGACGACCGGCAGATCGCCGTCGTCGTTGGTGAGAACGAAGATGCCGTCGTGCGGTGCACGGATCTCGAGGCGAGCGAGATCGGCTTCCACTTCCTCGATATCGAGGTTGGCGCGCTCGCGCTGCAGGTCGAGCAGCGCCAGCTCCACCGCGCCGAGCTCCTCGCGAATCTCGCGCGTGCGGTTGGCGTTGTCGCGTCGCCGCGTTGCCAGAGTCGAATCGATCTCCGACTGGATGATCTCCTGCCGGGAGAAGATCTCCGGGTCCTTACTCTGGAAGGTCTGGGCGTACTCCAGCTCGCGCTCGGCCATGGTGGCATCCAGCTCCAGATTGTCCAGCGCGGTCTGCTCTTGCTGGAGTCGCTGATCGCGGCGGCGCAGCGTCTGCTCCAGTTCGTCCTGCGTCTCCAGCAGCTCGTTTTCCAGGTCGGTCGAGTCGAACTGCACGAGCAGGTCACCCTCCTTGACCTCGGAGCCATCCTCGGCGATCCAGGCGATGTACATCGGCCCGCGCCGGCCCTGCGGCACACCGATCTCCGTGGCCATCTCGGAGGCCAGGACGCCGTTGGCGTTGATGCGATGCACGAAGCGGCCGCGGCTGACCTCGGAAACCGGCGTGGTTGCGCTGTTACTGATCGGGCCGATGAGCTCGGCGGCGGCCCACAGCAAGAAGACCGACGAGACGGCGAGGACGATGGCGATCTGTACCTTGCGGCTGGAAAGACGCATATCAGCCACCCTCCGGATGGGTTTCGGCGACGAGGTCACCGGGCTGTAACCCCTCGATGACCTCGACGTGGGTCGGGTTGCGCCGTCCGAGAGTCACGGGCACCTGCTCGTAGCCGACAAGCGTGCTGCGGTACACGATGGGCCCGTCGGCGCTGGGAAAAACCGCGCTCGAAGGAATCAACAAGACGTTGGAGACGCGCTCTGTCTCGATGCTGCCACGGAAGCGCATGCCGGGCCGCATTCGCCGGGGGTCGGTCTCATCGAAGCGCAGCTCGACCCGCACCGCCTTGAGCGGATTTCGTGAGAACGACTTGCGCTGTACGGCGCGCGAGATCGATCCGATGGTGCCGCCGTACTCGATCTCGGGATGGGCATCGAGGCGGATGTGAAACGGCTGACCCTCGGCGATGCGGCCGGCGTCGGGCTCATTGACCTCGCCCTGGCCGATCAGCGACCTGAGGTCGGGGAGCTCGATGATCTCTTCGTTGCGCCACACCGAATCGCCCACCTTGTGCTTCTGCCCCTGGCGGTCGGCAACGTAGATGACGGTGCCGGAACGGGGGGCGCGGAGGGTCATTTGGTCCATCGTTTGCTGCAGCTCGGCGACGTCACGTTCGGCACGCAGGCGGTTGCCTTCGAGCACAGCGCGCTGGGCCTCGGCCGACTGCTCCGCCGCGTCGATCTGCGCCTTCACCGATTCGACCTCGATCTCGGCGATTTGCAGGTCGAGCCGCGCCTTCTCGAGCTCGCGGGCCGAGCTCAGGTCCTCCGGGACCTCCACCCGGAGCTGTGCCTGGCGTACGGCCGCTTCGGCCTGCGCCAGCCGGAGCTCGAGACCGAGGCGTTGCTGCTCCAGGTTGCGCTCCAGACGTTCGAGGTTCTTGGCCGCCTGTTGCGCGCGCGTCTGCAGGTCGCGCAAGCGGATCTGCAGGTCGGACGTGTCGAACGCCAGCACCGGCGTGCCCTCGCCGACCTCTTCGCCCTCCGGCGCCATCATGGAAATCGTGAAGTCGAACATGCGTCGCGCCGTGCGCGGCGGGGTCAGGACGCTCGAGTCGGTGGACGCGATGGTGCCCTCTACGTCGACGCTCATCACCAGGTCGTCGACCCTCGCCTCGGTCCAGGTCACCGCATCCTCGGTGCCCGCCGTTGTGAGCCACACCATCGCCACCACGACCACGATGGCCGCGGTAAGCGCGATCGCTCGCCTTACCGTGAGACCTCTTATCGGGTTGCCGTCACTCATTGGCCGGAGCCGTTTTCACTGTTGGTGTAGTCGCACACGATCACCCTCCGAAAGCCCTTGTCGGACGGCGCAAAGCAGCGCGCCGCAGGAGCCCAGCTCGATTTGCCGGCGGTCACCGTCCTCCATGAGGACGTAGACCTCTTCAGTGCCGAACTCCAGCGCTCTGCGGGGCACGAGCAGCTCGTCGTCGGAGACTGCGGTGACAACCTCGACCCTCACCGACATACCGGGCCGCATGATCTCCGGGTTCGATTCCTCCAGGTCGACGATGATACGGAAGAAGCGCTGCTCGGAGCGCATGTTGAGCCACTGGGCCACCGGCGTGATCGAGCGTACGTAGCCCTCTATCTGGTGATCCGGGTAGGCGTCGAGCGTACACACGACATGCATACCGGGCGTCACCTTGCCGTCGTCGACATCCGACATACGGGTGTCAACGAACATCTGTGAGAGGTCGGGAATCACCATCAGCTCCGCGCCGGTCCAGGTCGCATCGCCGACCTGGAACTTGCGCCCCTCGCGGCGATTGTCGGCTGCCACGGCAATGCCGGTGCGCGGAGCCCGCAGCACCATGGTCTCCAGCGCTCGCTGCACCTCGGCGAGCTCGCGCTCGGTTATCTGCACCTCGATGCGAAGTACCTCGAGCTCGTCCTCCGCTCCCTCGACCATGGTTTCGTAGTCGTTCTGGACCTTCTCCAGGTTGTTCTGTGCCTGCTCGAGGGCGAGCTGGAACTCCTGGTACTCGCGCAACGATTGCAGATCCTGCGGAATCGAGGCGTCGATCTGTGCCTTGCGCAAGTTGATGCGCGCCTGCTCCACCTCGAGATCCGCTTGTGCCAGCTCGCCGTCGATCTCGGCGGCGCGGTTGTTGAGCTCGTTGATCGCTTCCTCGAGGCTTATCTGCCGCTCGTCGAGCTGGGTGGCGATCTGCGAGGTGTCGAGCTCGACCATGCGGTCGCCGGGCTGCACGGGAGTACCTTCCTCGATCATCCAGCGGATCACCGGGTCGCGCTGGGGCGAATCGGGAACGACGATCTCGGCACCACCCACCGAACGCAGCTCGCCGGTCAGCAACAGCACTTGGCGTAACGGGCCGCGATGAACCACGGCGACGCCGTCGGCCTGCGCGATCGTCTCGTTCGTCGTGTAGTCAGAGGCCGACGCGGCGCCGGATCCGGGCGAGCATGCCCCGGCGGAAGACAACAGGATGGTTGCGAAGATGATCCCGGCTTTCCTGCGGAGCCTCCAGGGCATCACGAGCGCGACTCCAGAAGGGGATGGGAACGATGTCGCGATGGAGAGCAGTTTGCCAGCTTGTAGCCGAGGCCGCGGACGGTCAGGATGAACTCGGGGTCTCCCGGGTCCGCCTCGAGCTTCTGTCGCAGGCGGGCGATGTGTACGTCAACGGTCCGCGTCGTGGGCATGGCATCGTAACCCCAGACCGAATCCAGCAGCTCGTCGCGAGAAAGAACGGCACCGGAGTTCTCGGCAAGGTACCGCAATAACTCCAGCTCCTTGGCCGACAGCGAGACCGGCTCTCCGGCGCGGCTCGCCTCGGCGCTGCGAAAGTCCACCGACACATCGCCGAACTCGACCGAGCTCACTTTCGGCTCGCCAGAGTGGCGGCCGGCTCGACGCAAGAGGGCGCCGATGCGCGCCATCAACTCGATGAACTCGAACGGCTTGGTGAGATAGTCGTCGGCGCCCAGGTCCAGGCCGACCACCTTGTCTGTCACCTCAGCGCGTGCCGTCAACATGAGTATCGGGGTCTCCAGGCCTCGATTGCGCATCTCGCGGGCGATCTCGAAGCCGTCCGTGCCCGGCAGCATGACGTCGAGGATCACGAGGTCGTGCTCGCCGCCCACAGCCCGCTGCATGCCCTCGAACCCGTCGCTCGCGAGCTCGACTTCGAACCCCTCACGGGTTAGACGATCGGACAGGGCCAGTAGTTGAGCGGCGTCGTCCTCGACAACCAGGATACTGCGCTTCGCGGCTTCGGTCATGGGGTCCCCCATCCGGCGCCGTTGTCCGGTCCGGCCGGCTGCAGGCGGCCGGAGCCAGCCGGCCGTCGCCTCGATTCCGCCACCTCGGCCGGCCCGGATCCCGGAAGGTACACGGTGACCGTGGTTCCCTTGTCGGGATTCCTGGAGACCGCCACCGCGCCGCCATGGGCGTCGACAATCTCCTTGACGAGACTCAACCCGAGCCCGGAGCCCTCGATTTGTCTCCGGCGTGCGCGGCTGCCGCGAAAGAACGGCTCGAAGACGTGCGACAGCTCCGCGGCATCGATCCCCGGGCCGGTGTCCTCGACGCGCAGCTCGATGCCGGATGCATCGCGCCCTTCGATGGCGGCGGCCGACACCCGTACGCTGCCGACGTCGCCGCTGAACTTGATTGCGTTCGACAACAGGTTGCGCACCACGGATTGCAGCGCCGCCTCGTCCCCGTGCAACGGCGGGAGGTCTTGCGGCACATCGACGTTCAGGGAGGACGCCCGGCCCGCCGCCGTCTCGAGCGTGCTGATGGCGGTGTCGACGATCTCTCGGGCGTTCAGCTCACGCATCGCGTAGCGGTAACGGCCGGAGCGGATGGCGGAGAAATGCAGAACGCCTTCGACCATGTTGGCCAGCCGGCGGCTTTCCTTGTGAATCGTCTCGCCGTAGCGAGCCGCGTGTTCCAGGTCTTGTACCACACCGTCCGCGAGGTTCTGGCTCAACGAGGAGATGCCGGCGATCGGCGTGCGGAGCTCGTGCGACACGCCGGCGACGAACTCCATCTGGCGGGCCGCCAGTCTCCGGGCGCGCCGGGCTGCCACGGCGAGGGTGCCGACGCTTGCTCCGAGGACGAGAATGATGCCGAAGCCGAATGCCAAGTTGCGCCGACGCAGCCGGGCAACGGCGGCATCGAGCGAGCCGGCGCGATGGGTCACCGCGACGGCCATCGTCCGCGACCCACCGCGGTCGTTATCCCGAAACGACCCGCCGAAGTCGCGCAGGTGTCGAACGAGGTCGGGAGAAGAAGCGGCGG
>CBDUAS010000154.1:0-7897 GCA_965365185.1 uncultured bacterium
ACCTGCGTCGGGATCCACTCATCCGGTACGCCGAGCGTCTCGGCGATCGGGCCGTAGGGCTCACCGATGTTGATCTCCTCGATGTTGTTCTTCCGATCGCGCCAGATGTACATGGCGGAGACGAGGAAGTTGCCGGCGATCTCGTGCTCGACGCCGGCGGTGACCTCGTCGGTGAGCGGCGAGGCCAGGTCCTCGTCGTACAGGAACGTGACGCCCGGCAGGCTGGTCGAGCGCAACGTCGTTTGCTCGCCGAACTGGAACTGCCCGTCACCGTTGGTGTCGACCCAGTTGTAGTAATAGCTGCCGGTGCCGGTGGGGTTCTGCGCTCCGGCATAGGTGGTCGCCTGCCACTCGCTGTAACGGGCGTAGTTGGCTTTGAGGGCGGTGCGCCCGTCGCCGAACAGGTCCCACACGGCGCCGATGCGCGGCACGATGTTCGACCAAACCGGCCGGTTCTCCAGCGGCGGCGTGATCGATTCCTGGAAATCCTCGCCGAGCTGCGGCCAGTACGACTCCTGCCGCACCTGCTCGGGGAACCAGGCCTCCGACCAGTCCCAGCGCACGCCGGCGGTGATCGTCGCGCGGTTGCCGATGGTCCAGGTGTCCTGCCCGTACAGCGACCACTGGCGACCCTTGTTGGTCTCGCCGTTCGGCTCCTCGACGGTGAACATGTCGGCCGGATTGACGTTGTAGAGGCGCACGCGAGCGGGGGTCAACGGAACATCGTTGATGGTGTCGTACTCCTGGCGCACGCCGAAGGCGATGTTGACCGGCCGAAACTCCCTGAAGTTGCCGTAATCGGCGCCGACCTTCAGGTCGTGGCTGTGCATGTCGCCGGCGATGTAGTGGCTCAGGGTGCCGTTGACGTCGGTACGGTCGCGGAGGTTGTTCGACTCGCTCGGCCAGCCGATGCAGTCGACGTTCGGATTCGCGGGATACAGCAGCCCCGTGTCGTCGCGATCGCAGGTGATCGGCTGATCGAGGAAGTTCGGATGCGGTTCCTTGGCGGCCGCACGTCCGGGCACGCCGAGGGGGTTGTCCATCGGGTTGCGGGCGTTCAACGGGAAGTCCAGGTCGAGCTTGGCGAAGCGCACCGTCGAGAACGTGCTGTCGCCCCAGACCGCCTGCCACTCGAGCTGCGGCACGTCCTTGAAGGAGTCCTGGTTGAGGGCTCTCTCCGGCGGCGTGTCGTTGTCGGCGCCGCGGTTGCTACGGAACTTGCGACCCGTCAGGTACCGAAAGCTCGCCTTGTGGTTGTTGTTGATCTGCACCGTCGAGTTGACGGTCCAGTCCGATAGCGCCGTGTCGTCGGGGTCCGTCTCCGGGACACCCACGACCAGCCTCTCGACCTTGAAGTTCCAGTAGTCGACGAAGAACCAGGCGCGGTCGCGCCAGATCGGACCACCGCCCTGGAAGTCCATGTCGCGCAGGAACGTGTTCGGTGTTCCGGCGGTGACGCCCTCGGCCTCGAGCTCGGCGTCGATGTTGTTCGAGACCATCCCCTCGCTGCTGTAAAACAGCTTGGTGGTGGCGTGCCAGTCGTTGCTGCCCGACTTCACCACCATGTTCAGCATGACGCCGGGGCCCTGCATCTCGACGTCGTGGGCCGCCGTTTCTACGGCGACCTCTTCGAACGAGCCCACGGAGACATATGCCATCGCGGATGACGCCGTGGCGACCGGGTCAGTCGTCGGCACGCCGTTGATCTTGTACTCGTTCGACGAGCCGACGCTGCCGAACGCGCGGAACCCCGATTGCTGGCCGCTCTCGCCACCGCCGATGTCGTAATTGCTGGTCACGATACCGGGCACGTGATCGAGCACACCGGCCCAGATTCCGGAGGCCGTCGGCGTCATGTTGATCAGGTCGTCGGTGTACAGGCTGCCGACCTGGGTGCTCTTGACGTCGACCACCGGGCTCTCGCCGGTCACGGTGATGGTCTCCTCGACCGTGCTGAGCGCCATGTTCACGGTGACGGAGATTGTCCGGCCGACGCTGACACGAAGCTCTTCACGCACGACGGTCGAGAATCCTTCGAGCGCGAACGTGCCTGTATACAGGCCGGGCGCCAGGCCGAGGGCCCGGGCGGTTCCGTCGACGTCGGTGTAGAAGCTGTTGCTTCCCAGTGGGCCCTCGACGGTCACCTGCACGCCGGGCAACGCCACGCCGTCAGGATCGACGACACGGAATTGAATCGCGCCGGTTCCGGCCACTTGTGCGAATACCGGCGCCGTCCAGGCGACGGACAAGAGAAAAGCGAGGCCCAGCGGCAGGAGCCACCGGCCTCGCGAGCGGGATATCGAGCGTGACATCGCTCACCCCCAATCGGCTCTGCCGGGCGCTCGAACTGGGGCAGAGCCTTCCCCCCGATGGGGACGGTGAGCGCCGGCCTGATGGGGAGTGGCCTCAAGGAATCATAATTGCAAGACACATGCCGAGAGGCCGGATTTCAGGTTTTCGTAACGGGCCCTGGACGGCCTCCGGGCCCTTTCCGCAGTGAACTTCGGCCGAGACCTTTCCCGGCGCGGGGTGCGCCGGATTACGAGGTTTCGTTTCTCGAGCTGCACGAAAATGAGAGCACATAATCCAGCTTTCTGGAGAACGATCCAACCGTTTGGTTCGGCGACTGCTTTCCATGAGGATGGCGCAGGCGGCGACGGCGGCCCGAGGCAGCCGTGGCGGGTGTAAAGGGGACCTCGGAGTCATAAAATGGGCAGATCTCGAGGGCAACGTACGCCACTGCGGCGCTTTCCCGCGGTGGTCCACCGTTGCAGGAGATGGGAACTCGTTGGCCGCCCTGTGGCAGGACATCCGATTCCGCCTGCGAGCGATCGTGCGCCGGCCCGGCACGACCATTGTTGCCGTCCTCTCTCTGGCTCTCGGCATCGGCGCCAACACGGCGGTCTTCAGCATCGTCGACGGGACGTTTCTCCGGCCCTGGTCGGTGGAGTCACCCGACGAGCTCGTCTGGGTGCGGCATCGGGCTGTCGAGGGGCAGGGCGACAGCATGGCGTACGCCGACTACGTCGACTTGCGCGAGCAGAGCACCGTGTTCTCGGACGTGGCGGCGGAGAGCCGCCGCGGCGGCTTGCTGCGGGTCGGCGGTGAGGCCAGCTCGGTGCTGGTCAATGTCGTATCGGAAAACTTCTTCGCCGTGATGGGCGTCGACGCGGCCCTCGGCAGGACGTTCGCCCCGCGGCTCGATACCGAAGCGGGCGATCCGGGCCTCATCATCAGCCACGACCTGTGGACCCGCCGCTTCGGGCAGGATCCGGGGATCGTCGGCGAGTCCATCGAGCTCACCGGGAGCCTGCTCCCGGTCGTCGGCGTGATGCCGGCCTCGTATCGCGTGTTGGCGAGAATGCTGTCCGTCGATATCTGGGTGCCGCCGGCGGTCTGGGTGACGCTTTCGGGTGGAAACCGCGACGAGTTCGATCACCGCGGGACGCGCAGCTTCGACGTTCTCGGCCGCCTGCGGCCCGGCGTGTCCCTGGCCGAGGCGGAGGCGCAGCTCACGACCATCGCTGAACGCCTGCGGGAGGCGTATCCCGCCACAAATCGGGAGCGCACCTTCTACCCGGTCGCGGAGGTGACCGAACGGCGCAGCCGCGGCCTTTCCGTCGGTCTCATGTTCATGTCGGTGGTTGGCGCAGTGCTGTTGATCGCGTGCGCGAACGTCGCCACGCTGGTGATCGCCGACGCGGAGACCCGCGGCCGCGAGACCGTCGTCCGACTGGCGCTGGGAGCCGGCAGGGCGCGCCTGATCCGGCAGTTTCTTGCCGAGAGCTTGATCGTCGCGGTGCTGGCGACGATCGTGGGGTTGTTCTTCGCGGCCGCGATCATGCGCGTCTTCCCCGCGTTGATGCCTCCGGGGCCGGTTTCCGTCGGCCCCGACCTACGCATCGATCACCGCGTCCTGTCGGTCACCCTGGTGGCCTCACTGGCCACCCTGTTTCTGTTCGGTCTGGCGCCGGCGCTGAAGAGCTCGAAGCAGGAGATCGTCAACGGGCTCCGGGGGGAGGAGGTACGCATCGGCGACAAGCCGGGAGTTTTGTCGCTGCGCAACATGCTGGTGGTGTTCCAGATGGCGCTGTGTGTGGCACTGATCACGGGCGCGGGGTTGGTCGTGCGCAGCTTTCTTCATAGCCGATCGCTCTTCCCCGGCTTCGACGCCGACCAGAACATGTTGATCGCCACGGTCGCCCGTGCGCGGGGCGAACCAACGCCGCACCAGGTCCTCTACGAGGAGGTCGCCGCCGATCTCGAGGCCCTTCCCGGCGTGCGGGCGGTCACCTGGGCCCGAAGAATTCCGTTCAGCAGCTACGGCGGCGGCGCCTCCCGAAGAATCGAGTTCCCGGAACAAGAGCCGGTGAACGTGAAGTTCAACCAGGTCGCGCCGGAGTACTTCGAGGTCATGGGAACGCGGATTCTGCGGGGCCGGCCGTTCGGCGTTGCCGACCGGGCCGGTTCGGCACCGGTCGCGATGATCAACCAGACGATGGCCGAGCGTTTCTGGCCCGGCCGGGATCCTCTCGGCGCCAACCTGCGCGTGAGCGGCACGGACCATGAGGTCATCGGCGTCGTCGAGGACGGCAAGATCAACTCGTTGCACGAGGATCCCGAGCCGCTGGTCTACCTCGCCTATGCCCAGGCCCCCTCCGGCGACACCTCGTTGCTCATCGCAACCGAGGGCGACCCGACGCGCGCTGCCGGCGGCGTGCTGCGCGTGCTGGGCGATCGCGAAAGCAGCATCATGAACCTCGGTCTGATGACGCTCGCGGAGCACATGCGCCGGGCGTTGTACGAGGATCGGATGCCGGCGCAGATCGGTGGCGCCCTCGGCGCGCTGGGGATCCTGCTGGCCTCGGTGGGCCTTTATGGCGTGATCTCACGCCTCGTCAACCAGCGTCGCCGGGAGTTCGGCATCCGCCTGGCCCTCGGCGCTCGACGCTCCGAGGTGGTGAGCCTGGTCCTCGCCCAGGGGCTGAAGCTGTCGCTTTTCGGGATCGGCCTGGGCGTCGTCTTTGCCCTGGCGGTGGGCCGCCTGATGGAGAGCTCGCTGCACGGCATCAGCCCGGCAGACCCGCTCACGCTGCTGGTGAGTTGCGCGATTGTCGCCCTCGTCGGCCTGCTGGCCTCGCACGTTCCGACACGCCGCGCGACGCGCGTCGATCCGATGGAGGTGCTGCGCGACGATGTTTGAGCTTCTCGCCGCGGCGTTCGCCGAGGGCTTCGGCCGCAGGGCTGATCAGCCGCACGGCGAGACGCCTACGGCTCGGCGGTCCTCAGCGCTGCGCATCGGCGATGTACCGATCGACCTGCTGCTCGAGAATCGGCAAGGGTAGGGCGCCGGTACCGATGACCGTGTCATGGAACGCGCGGATATCGAATCGGTCGCCCAGCGCGTCACGGGCTCTTTGGCGCAGCTCGAGGATGCGGATCATGCCCATCTTGTAGCCGAGCGCCTGGCCCGGATTGACGAAGTAGCGCTCGACCTCGGTGATGATGTCGCCCTCCGAGATGGGGGTGTTCTCGCGGAAGTAGTCGATGGCCTGCTGGCGCGTCCAGCGTTTGGCGTGGATCCCCGTGTCGGTCACCAGCCGCACGGAACGCCACAGCTCGTTCTGCAGCCTGCCGAAGTTGCGCATCGGGTCCTGATAGAAGCCCATCTCGCGGGCCAACTGCTCCGCGTACAGTGCCCACCCCTCGGTGTACGCGCCGTAGCCACCGAACTTTCGGAACAAGGGCAGTCCCTCGAGCTCCTGCGCCAGGGCGATCTGAAAGTGATGGCCGGGAACTCCCTCGTGGTAGGTGATCGCCGTGAACACGTACTTCTGGACATTGGTCATGTCCGCCAGATTGGCGTAGTAGATGCCGGGACGGGACCCGTCCTGTGACGGTGCGTTGTAGAAGGCGATGCTGGTGGAGTTCTCGCGCCAGGGCTCGACGCGCCTGACCTCGATCCCCGCCCGCGGCAGCCGATTGAAGTACTCGCCGGCAACCTCGAAGATTGCGTCGGTCTGCTGCTCCGCCTCGGCGAGAAACGCCGCGCGGCCGGCGTCGCTGTCGTCGTAGAAGTTGTTCGGGTCCGTGCGCACGAAGGCGAAGAAGTCCTGCAGGCTGCCGTCGAAGCCGACGGCCTCCTTGATGAGCTCCATCTCGGCGTGGATGCGGGCCACGTCGTCGAGACCGATCTGGTGGATCTCTTCGGCAGTCAAATCGAGTGTGGTGTGGTTTCTCACGCGGTTCTCGTAGAACGCCTCACCGTCGGGGAGGGACCACACGCCCCGGTTCTCGGTCTGCAGCGGCTGCAGCCGGCGCAGCTCGGCGATGAGAGCATCGAAACCGCGGTGGAACGGTCCCCGCCAGGCGTCGTCCGCGCGCGCCATCAGCTCCGCTCGTTGCTCCTCTCCGATGTCGAGTGTCGCCAGCTTGGCCTTGAAGTCGGCGTAGAGCGCATTCTCCTGCAGGGAGTCCTCGATCGGCGCGCCCGAGTTGATCCTGCCGGCGTCGGTGATCATTGCCGGGAACGCGAAAGCCGGCGGGATGACGCCGAAATCGGCCCGGTCCTGCAGTCGCTCGACCATCCCCAGAAGCACCGCTTCCAGCCCTTCGACCCGCGACAAGTAGTTGTCTGCGTCGGTCAGGTCGTTGATCGGGTGGTTGTTCTGCAGCACGGTCAGCAGTCCGGTGAACTGGCCGTTGAACTGATCGACGACGTAGAAGTGCCGTAGGAACTCGTGGTTGCGGATCCGCTGCTCGGCGTTGAAGACGAAAAGGTCGAAGCTCAGCCTGCCCTGGTCGGTCAGGGCTTCGTCGTCGAACTCGGCCTGCAGCCGGGCGAGATCGCGCCTGTCACGTTCGACCTGGGCGGCAGCGAAAGCGTCGGAACGGTCGTTCCACTCGCCCGACCTCTCCGTGCGGCGGCCCAGACGCGAGGCGAACTCCGGACGCTCGGCGACACCGCGCTCGAAGACCGCATCGAGAAACTCGTTCAAGCGCTCGTCCTCGGACGGGGCCGGGCCTCGCGCGCAGGCCGCGCCGGCGATCAGGGCGACGACGATGAGCGCAGCGATGCGGGTTCCACTTCGGTCGAGCTGGAACAACCAGGCCTTCGAATCACACCCCTTGCATTCGGCCATCCGCGCCTCCGTCGTCGCTGATCACTCCGGCGGTTCCCCGCCGGCTCGGTCCTCGTCGGGTGCCCATCCTACCCGGAGTCGATACAATCCGCGCCATGAAGATGTCGCTGCTGCTTCTCGTCCTGTGTGCCGCGGTGACGTCCTGCACCGGCACGGAGGCGCCGACCGGTGCCGGAGCGGCCGCCTCATCGCCCAACTTCGTGTTCATCCTCGTCGATGATCTCGGCTGGACGGACCTGGGGGCCTACGGCAGCAGCTTCTACGAGACGCCGAACCTCGACCGGCTGGCAGCACAAGGGGCCCGATTCACCAACGCCTATGCTGCCGGTCCGGTGTGCTCGCCCACCCGGGGAAGCATCCTCACCGGCAAGCACCCGGCGCGCACCGACACCACCAACTGGTTCGGTGGACACCGCAAAGGCAGGTTGTTGCCGGCCCCGTACCTCGAATACCTCCCTCTCGAGGAGGTGACCATTGCCGAGAGGCTGCGTGATGCCGGGTATTCGACCGGCTTTTTCGGCAAGTGGCACCTCGGCGGTGAGGGCTACTACCCGGAAGACCAGGGCTTCGATGTCAACGTCGCCGGCTACGAGGCCGGAATGCCGTTCGCCGGCTACTTCTCCCCATACGACAACCCGAAGCTGACCGACGGACTCGACGGCGAGCACCTCACCGCCCGGCTCGCGGACGAGTCGATCGGGTTCCTGCGGCAGCACCGCGACGAGCCCTTCCTGCTGTACCTGTCGTTCTACACC
>CBDUAS010000155.1:0-7885 GCA_965365185.1 uncultured bacterium
AGCGGAAAACGCGTCGAGGTCGACGCCCTCGATGGGGTTGGGATTGACCACGAGTTCTGGATCGGCGCCCTCGAGCGGGCCGCTCCACAGGGGACGTCGCTCCTGGAGCCGCATTCCGAGGTACTCGTTCAAGTCGCGCACTCCGGCGCGATTGTCGCCGTCACGGTCGGCGGCACCGGTGGCGAGGCCCTCGACGATGGCGTGGGTGAGGCACCCGGCGACACGGCCGGCGCCGGTGTCGCTCTCCCGGGATTCCGGCGCTGCGGACGTCGCCGGGGAGGCGATGACGTGGACGTCCGGGCCAACGTCCGTGCGAATGCGGCGAAGCTGCTGCTCGATGTCGACCTCGTCCACTCCCCCCGACGGCGAGATGTAGCAACAGTCGAGAACCACCACGACGCTGCGCGAGCGGCAGGAGCGCATCAGGCCCTTGATCGAGGAGATGGGGATTGCCGTGCCCTTGAGATCGGCAAGCTCGGTGTCCGCGGTCGCCAGAAAGAGGCCCCGGCCCGGGTCGGGCACCACGTATCCGGCGTAGTAGAAGACGACCGTGGATCCGGCGTGGCCGAGCGCGAAGGCGCGCTCGAGCTCCGCTTGAAGGGTGCGGCGCTCGTGGTCGCGGAACTCGAAAACCACGAAGTTGCCCGCCTGCGGATCGCTCAGCAAGGCTCCCAAAGACGAAACGTCTTCGCCCGGACCGAGCAACCGAGCAAGCGTGGGATCGCGATCGAAGCGTCCGTTACCGATGAGTATCGCCAACCGGTCCGACAAGAGCTCACCCTCGGCTCGGTGTACGCAACGATCAACTCGCCGCGGCTCGCGCGGCTCCTTTACGCCACGGGTCCGGCGCCGGGCGTCGGTCGGTCAACCGATACCCGCAGCCTCGTTCACCCGATGTTGCGCAGTGTAACGCGAGTTCGCACCGAAAAGCCGGGGGTGGGCTTGCCCGGAACGACGGTGGGATCGTTCAGCTCGATGTCGATGCCGATCGACTGCACCCGTGCCCGCTGCGCGGCGGTCAATCCACCTGCCCCGGGGACCAGCTCGTTGTCGTCTTGGTCGAAGTAACGAAACAGCGGCCGGCTGCTGGTGACGTTCTCGGCGACCCGCTGATCCACGGAGTCGCGGCTCCACGCGGCACCGTTCCAACAGTCGACGGTGCGCAGCAGGTCGGTCCCGCGTAAACGATACGTGACCCGTTCTGCTCCGCCGTCGGCCGCGGTTTCGATCGCCGCGTCGCACGGCGGCTCAGCGCTGCCACCGTCGATATCCGCTACGAACGCCAGCCGATCGGCCCTTGCTTGCGTGATCGCTTCCGGTAGGTTGCCGAGGTCGTGGCCGGTCATGCGTAGCTCTACCGCCAACGCGTCGACCACGATGCGGGCTTCCTGGCGTAACGTCATGGCGATCTGTTGCGCCTCGAAGCTCGTCTGCGTCTGGAAAAGAACCGTGTAAAGACCGGCGAGCAACAGCGTGACGATGAGCAGCGACACCAGGAGCTCCAACATCGTGTAGCCGCCATGACCCTCCACCGGGGGTACGCGCGGGACGGCGGGGCGCCCGCCGACGCGACCTTCCCGAGCCGCCTGTCGATCGCTCATTGTGGCGCCACGACCGAGTGCAACGTCGCCTCCTTGGGCGGCCCGATCGCCACCAGCAAAGACACGGCACGCACGCGGATTTCTTTGCGATCCCCGAGATCGACGATCTGCCAGCGGCGCGAGTAGTCGATATTGCCGTCCCCGTCGATATCGAGGTTCTCGGAGTAGCCCGCCGAGTTGACGACGATCGACCCACCGGAGGCAAGCAAGTGATACGGCGTGTTGCGCAGCTGTTCGAGCCGTTCCTGCGCCAAAGCGGTGGTTTCGGTGACATCGGTAGCGCTACGATGCACGTACATCCCGGTGATCATGAGCTCGGCGATCGTCAACAGGATGAGGGTCGTGACAAACATTGCCACCAGAGCCTCGACGAGGGTGAAGCCGGCGTCAGCGCTCCGCCGGCGAGATGCCTGCGCCGATGCTGGTGCCGGTGCCGGTCGGCACGGACCCGAATGCCGCGAAGAGCTCGTTCCCGTCACTGGTGCACACGCGTGTTTATTCGACAACAGCGTACTTCAACGTTGACATCATAAGGCCATGCACGAGCAGGTACGCAACCCCGATGAGCCCCCGACACGGCCGGGGGAGCCCCCGGTTCGGAGCCCGGCCGACGGCGTGGCGCTGCTCATCACGGTGCTCATCCTGTTCGTCGTCTCCTTGCTCGGAGCGACGATGGTCAACCTGGGGAGCGTCGACCTCACCCTGAGCGCCAACTACCGCGCCAACACCGCGTCGGTGCACCTCGCGGACTCCGGCCTCGAGGCGACCGCAGCGGACCTGATGGCAGACTACAACAACGATCCGGCCAACAGTGCGCTGGCGGGCTGGGTCGACCTCAACAGCCGTCCCCCGCGGCTCATCAACCCGTTTCCCAATGCCGCGGGGATGGCGGTCAACGGGCACACGCTGTCGCGGGCTGTTCTCATCCCCAACCCCTTTCCCGGTGTGCCTTACAACGTCGGGACACCCGTCGCCCTGGGCAACGGGTCCTACTCTCGAACCGTATGGCTGCCGCCGACGATCAACGTACAGGGCGGCAGGACGACACTCGACTTCCGGGTCCGCGCCGAAGGTAGGGAGCACCATCGAGAAACACCGGCGGCCACCGTGGTCGACGCTGTTGTGAGCGTCGACGTGATCGATCTGAGCGGGTACAAGTCGGCGATGTTTCTCGGCGCAGGCCGCAACGGGAGCGTCGTCAGCGGCGGCTTCATGCGCGTCGCCGGACCCATGGTCGTCGTCGGAGATCCGGCGGCTCCTGGCCGCGGCGGTGGCCGAGGGCGCCGGTCGGGTTCGGAACTGCGGCTAACGAGCTTCTCGCGCATCATGAACGGCTACCAGGGCATCTCCCGCCCCGACGGCATCGGGCCTCTGGCCTCCAAGCTGCCGCGGTTGAACACGCAGCAGCACAACGGCGAATCGGTGACCGCGCTGGACACGACGCTGCACCTGAAAGACGTCGATCTGGTGGTGCAGCCGGCCGCCTCCGTGGGCGCGCCGGACGCCCCCGGAAACGGCTACAAGGAGACCCTGGACGGCATTTACACCGACGACTACGTGGGACCGAACAACCGCAACATCCACGTCGATGACGTCGGACCGTTCGATCTCGGCAACATCGAGTTCCCCAGCCTGGCGAAGCCATTCACGGACCCCGCCAGCGGCGCGCTCTACAGCACCTACAGCGCGTGGCTCGACGCAAACGCATTCGCGCCGCTGGGCGGAAGCGATCTGGAGATCACGCCGCGCACCGCCAGCTTCTCCCTCGTCGATCCGTGGGGCAGGGGCAGCCTTTCGTGGGACGCCGCGGCCGAGACACTCACCGTCGACGGGTTGATCAAGATCGACGGCCGCGTCGTCCTGGGGCAACACGGCAATGCGGGCGGGGGCGGCACACCCTCGCTCAGCGCCGTCAGGTACGCCGGCACCGGTGTCCTCTGGTCGACCGGCAACATCGAGATCAACCAGGATCTCTATCCCGACGGTCGCTACCTGCGCGACGGTCCCGACGCGGACAGCCTGGTCGACGGCAACCTCGGATTGATCTCGTCCGCAGACATTCGGCTCGACGCGGGATCTCCGAACGGCAATCTACGCGTCGTCGCGGCGCTGTTTGCCGAGGACAGGGTCGACGTCCGGAGCTCCGCGAACGTCGCCGGTTCCCTGATCGCCCGGCATGTCAACCTGCGCGGATTCCGCCGCCTGAGCACCTGGTACGTGCCCGCCCTCGCTGCCGGTGCTCCCCCGGGCATGCCGGGCACGGTCAGCGCGCCGACAGTACGCGTCGGCGTCGGCGAGTGGTTCCAGCGGCGCTGAGCGTGCTGCCCTGAACCGGCCTGAGCAGACGGCTTTCTCGTCCGGGGCAACCGGCCGTGCCCCCTGCCCGGCAGGATGCCGGGAGATTGTCGGGCTACAATCATTTGTCATGCGAATATCGAACGGACCAACGGAACCACCCTTCTTGCCGCACCGACCTGCTGCATGCGTCGGCTGGCGGCGGCCGGGAGCATCGGCCACCTTCCCGCGGCCGGCAACGCTCGCCGTTTTGCTGCTGATCGGTCTCGCCGTTGCCCCACCGCTCCCCGCTGCACCGTCACCTCTGCCCGCGCCGGGGGGGGCGACGACCATGCTGCTCCGCAGCCATGACGCACCTCGAGCCGGGATCGCGATCGCGTCGGGCCAACGATCGCCGCAGGGGACCACAACGACGGTGATTCTGGTGCGGCATGCGGAGAAGGCCGCTCCCGGGGACCCCGAGTTTGTCGACGCTGACCCAATCGACCCACCGCTGAGCGCCGCCGGAAGAGAGCGGGCGGAGGCGCTCGCCCGCACCCTCGGCGAAGCCGGTGTCGCGGCCGTCTACGCCTCCGAGTACGCACGCACGCAACAAACGGTGGCGCCGTTGGCCGCCGCCATCGGCCGGCAGGTGACGATCCATCCTGCCGCCGACACGCCCGGTCTCGTCGCCCGTATCGGAGACCGGCACGCGGGAGAAACCATCGTCGTGGCGGGGCACAGCAATAGCGTCCCCGCAATCATTGCTGCCCTCGGAGCGGGATCCGTCGACCCCATCGAGGACGAATGGGAGTATGACAACCTCTACGTCGTTGTCGTCGAGGCGCCGGGAAAGGCTCGCGTGAGCACCCTCAAGTACGGCGCTCGCAGCAGTCGCTAGGCCGACGCGTCCCTCCCGTCTCTCGCCGCCCGGCACCGATCCTCCTTGCCACACCGCAGCCTCGGGGCCGGGGAACTACCTGGTGGGGAGAGCGCGCTTCAGGCCTGTTGCAGATCATCGCCGGGCCGCGGTGGGCCCGAAGAGCGGTCGTTCGAGCTATGCGGCGGCAGACGGCTCACGTAGAATCGCACACGTCAGGATGCATGCGGCACAAAATGGGCTCGACCGGCCGATCTCGGGGATCACGGCAGTTGAGAGAAGTCCATCCCGATGCCGACCCCTGTGGGGTGCCGGGTTTGGGGACCTGGAAGGAACGGCAGGATGGCCAACCGCGTCGCACGTGTGCTGATCGCCGACGACGACCCTTTTACCCGTGACGTGCTCAGCCGCTTTCTGACCGAGCGCGGCTTCGAGGTCGACACGGCGGCCGACGGCGAGCTAACGCTGTCGGCGATCGATTCCTTTTCGCCCGATGTCGTGCTCCTCGACATCCGCATGCCGGTAATGGACGGGCTCGAATGTCTGGAGCGGATTACCGAGAAGGACGCCGGTTGCGGCGTTATCATGATCTCGGGCGAAGCGGACGGAGACCTGGCGAGGAAGACGCTGACGATGGGGGCGGCGGACTTCATCTTCAAGCCCTTCGACCTGGAGTATCTCGAGTCCAGCCTGCTGGCGAAACTCCTGGCGATGGGACGGCCCTGACGCAGCGCTCAGGCTGTCGGGGCCGAGGCGAGACGGCGCCAGAACCACGGCGCGCGGCGCAGGGCGATGTCGAGCAGGTAGGCAAGCAGCGCGAGCCCGGCGAAGAACGGCCACAGCGGCGTCGGCACCGACGCCGTCTCCCCCTGGGCGGCGAAGATCTCCTCGTTTTCGGGCAACATCTTGCCGCCGGTCTCATCGGCGATTGCCGCGAGGAGCTCGGCGTTGGGTGGATAGAGGCGGTATTCGTCGGTATACGGGTAGAACAGCTCTCGCGATTGAACCTCGAGGTCGTTGCCCGCGAGGCGGAACGAATACGGCCCGTCGGGTGAAGCGGCGAGCCGGTGTCGGGCCTCGTAGGCACCCGGACCGATCTGATCGATCTGCAACGAAACGACGTCACCGTCGGGCTCCACGACCTCCAAGCGTGGCTCCAAGCCGACCCGGAACGCCCCTTCCTCGGTAACGGCGCTGACGGTGATGACGGCGTCATCGCCGACGCGTTTTACCTCGAACTCGACCTCTTCGTCGTTCTCGCGCTGCATCGTCTCACGCACGAGCTGCGACCAGAACTTGGCGTATCCATCCCACTCGACCCAATCGGCGGCCCAGCGGTTCTTCACGTCGGAGGTGAACATCGCCGCCTTGCCCAGGCCATAGTGCCAGCGTGCCAAGATCGGCGCCTCCGCGTCCGACTCGAGCAACACCTCTGCGGTGTCCTTCGACTGTGTGCTGACGTACCCGCGGAGCTTCGGAGCCGCGGCCAAGTCGAGGCCGGTGAAGGCCTCGACCTGCGTCATGATGCTGGTCTCCACGGGTTCCTCGACCAGGGTCGCCTGCGAGGCGATCTGCGTCTCTTCGATGAAGATCTGCGGCACTCTCTGGGCGTCGCGGATGAAGTAGCTGCGACCGTTACCCCATTCGGCGATACTGGACAGCAACTCGCGGTCGGCTTCCTCGCCCACCGCCACGGTAGAGACCGTGATCTCGGATTCCGACATGCGGGAGAGCAGGGTCTCGTAATCGTCCGGGTAGGTCTTGCCGTCGGAAAGCAGGATGACGTGCCGCACCTCGGCCTCGGTCTCGGCAAGCCGCTCGTAGGCCCTCTCCAGGGCCGGATAGATGTTCGTGTGAGCCGAGGCGATGATGCTGCTGATGTACTCGTTGATGCGCTCGGTGTTGGTGGCGAGCTGTAGCGGCACGGTCCAGTAAGGGCTGTGGTCGAATGTCACCAGGCCGAATCGATGCGTCGGTTCGAGCATCTCCAACGCCGCCTTGGCCGCCTCCTTGGAGAGCTCGATCTTCGGCCCCACCATGCTGAACGACTTGTCCAGCACGATCACCAGCGCCAGGTCCTTGCGCTTCTCGTTGATGCGGAACCACACCGGCAGCACCTCCTCGATCGGAGTCTCGGCATAGCCCTCTTCGCCATAGCTCGATTCCCCGGCGGCGAACAACAATCCGCCCCCGGCATCGCGTACCCAGGCGAGAAGCGACAGCATCTGCGCGTCGTTCAGAGACGTACGCGGAACGTCGGAAAGAAGGACCAGGTCGTAGGGGTCGTACCCCTCCGGGGAGGTCGGCAGGTCGCGCGCCCCGGCTAGCTCCACGTCCATCCCCTCCCCGGCCAAGGCGTCGTACAAGTAGTGGGAGCTGGTCGGCACGCCCTCGACATAAAGAACCCGCGCCTGCGGGCCCACCGAGATGGACTGCTGCAGCATGTCGTTTTGCGGGAAAGGATCGCTGGCGGTCTGCAGGCGACTGGAGATGGTTACCGGACCCTCGCCACTGAGACGGACCTCGAAGTCGACGGTGTTCATGCCGGGCAGCAGCTCGACCTGCTTGTCTTCGAGGGTTTCGCCGTTCCCCAGCAGGCTCACAGTGGCCTGCGTGGCAACGCGGCTGAACACCTGCACGGTAGCCGCCACCGGCTCTTGCTCGCGGACTCCCCGCGGCAGCTCGATGTTCTCTACGAATCCGTCGCCGGCGCCGCGCACGGTGGCCGGCATCGGGTAGATGCGCACGCCATCTTCCTGCGCGCGCCCGAGCACCCGCATCAGGTCGCCGCTGTTTTCGTTGCCGTCGGTGATCAACACCAGGCGCTTGAGATACCGCGGATCGAAGGTCCGCAGTGCCTGTGCCACGGCGGTCTCGAGATTCGTGGCGCTGCGATCGATGGAGCGATCGGCTCCGTCGGCGGACACCTCGACGGAACGAATGGCCTCCGGCGTGCGCACCGCCCGGGCGGAGCCGCCGAACGCGATGTAGCCGGCGTGGGCCGGCTCGCCGCGCGAGCTCGAGTTGGCGATCCAATCGATGGCCGTGTCGATGAAATCGGGGTCGACACTGCTCGAAACCGCGAGCGCGTAGACCACCGAGATCCACGTGCCCGCACGATTCCAGACCG
>CBDUAS010000156.1:0-7866 GCA_965365185.1 uncultured bacterium
CCGCCGCATCGCCGCCGAGGACCTGACTCCCTTGAAGGCGCGCATCCTGTTGATGCTGGCGCTCGCCACCACCGACGACGGCGGCGAGATCCAGCGCATGTTCACCGAGTACTGAGCGGTCGCCCGGGGCGGCGACGCCCAGCCGCACGACCCTGATCCGACGTCCGCCATCCCCCGGCGGCTCGCCCGCTCAGCGACCCGCCGCGGCCGCCTCCCCCGCAACCTCCGTCTCGATCGTCTCGAGGACATCACGCCAGGCGAACTTCTCGCCCACGCCGAGCACGTAGTGGTCCATCCATGCCTTTTCCGACACCGCTTTGACCAGTCGGTTGCGCGGATCCGGAATCCCGTGGCTGCGACCCGGATACATGAACAGCTCCGTGGGCACCCCCAGCTTCTTCAGCGCCATGTGCAGCTCCACCGACTGCGGGCTCGGCACGCGCGGATCGCCTTCGACGACGTGGATCATCGTCGGCGTCTTGGCGCTGGCGATGTACTTCAGCGGTGACTGGTCCCAGTACGGCTCGAAGTTCTCGTACAGGAAGTCGTCGCCTATGTAGTACCGGCGGTTTCGTTGCACATCCGACTGCGCATACATCGAGATCCAGTTCATCGTCCCGGCTCCCGAGCTGATCGCCTTGAACCGGTCGGTATGGGTGAGTATCCAGTTGGACCAGTGGCCGCCGGCACTCCATCCCAGAGCCCCCATGCGATCCCCGTCGACGATGCCTTGATCGATGAGGTGGTCGACCCCGGTCATGATGTCGTCGAACCCCAGCGTGAAGTAATCGCCGACGATGTCGGTGCGGTGCGCGTTTCCGTAGTTGCGTGAGCCGCGGTAGTTCGGCTTCAGCACCGCGTATCCGGCGCCGGCGTAGACCTGGGCGTTGTAGCCGCCGTTGAATCGCAAGGTGTCCGCGGATGCCGGGCCTCCGTGTATGGCGACGATCAGGGGGTACGTCCGCCCCTCGACGTAGCCGACCGGTTTGACGAGGATGCCGCCCACCGTCCGGCCGTCGGTCGAGGTCCATTCGATCTCGCTCTCCTCCCCCAACGCCAGCTCGCCGACCTGCGGGTTCGCGTCGACGAGTTGGATCCAGGCGGAACGGTCGGCAACCCTGTCGATGCTCGCCACGGTGAAGACCGTGGGCGGCGTCGCGGGGTCCGAGTAGCCGATCAAGATCGCTCCCGAGTCTTCATCGCGGTCGACGGTGAGGGCAGCGCGCTCGTCGGTGAGCTGGCGCACCTCTCCCGTCGCCACGTCGAGCGCGTGAAGCTGGGTGGTCACGGTGACCCCGGCATTGAAGTAGATCGTATCGCCGTCCTCGGACCAGAACCCCACGCTCGAGCTCTGGTCGAACCCGTCACCGAGCTTGCGGAAGACACCGCCGTGGTCGTTCACCTCGCGCACGTAGACGCGATTCTCGGTCATCGAGTAGCGCTCCATGTTGTCCGGCGCGGAGAACACCACCCAGCGACCGTCCGGCGAAACGCCGAGGCCCCCCTCGCCGACCTCGTGGTTCTCGGTGAGGCGCTCGATGCTTCCGGTGGCCACCTCCAGCAGGTACTGGTCGGCGTACAGGCGCGAGGCGGTGATGTTCCGCTCGTAGCGCTTCGCCGATTCGCCGGTGAAGGTGACCCAGCGGCCGTCCGCGGAAACGCTGAACGCCGAGACGCTGTAGTCGGGATCAGAGGCCAGCCGCCGCGGCTCCTCCAGCTCGAGATCGAGGACCCACAGGCTCGACAGCGGCGTTTCCATGTTCTTGACCTCCACGGTGAACCCCTCCTCGATCCGGCGGGCGTTGTCCTCGTCGAACGAATTCGGGCGGGTGAAGTAAATCGCCGCGCCGTCGGGGGCGAACTCCCAGTCCTCGACCCCGGCGTCGCCGTCGGTGACCTGCTCGGATCGGGTAACGAACATCTGCGCCACGGGCAGGAGGTAGAGCTGCTCTTGTCCCGGCTCACCGGACCGGTAGGCCAGCCAGCGCCCGTCGCGGCTGAAGCCGTAATCGCGCACACCCGTGGCGGCGTCGGTGATGCGGCGAGCCTCACCACCGTCCGGGCGCATGGCGTAGGGCTGAGTCTCGCCGCCTTCGCGGTCCGACAGGAAGGTGAAGAAGCTGCCGTCCCTCGCCCAGCGGGGTGCGGCTTCGTTGCTGTCCTGCGTGAAGGTCATCCGGGCCGTCGACGGCAGGCCCTCGCGCATGTTTACCAGGTAGATGTCGGTCTGCGACTCGGCCTTCTGCCAGTCCGGATGCGAAACGGTGTACAGCATCCTTTCGCCGTCAGGGTCAGGCGTCCAGGAGCCGGGGCGATTGAGTCGTTGCACGTCCATGAAGGTCATCGGTCGCGGCTCCTGCGGCCTCGGCGGATGGGCGGCGGCCGGGTTTGCGACGACGGAGAACAGAGCAACAACGGCGAATGCGCGGGGCACGAAGCGGCCCGGAGCGGGGGCGACGGTGAGCATGGCGACCTCGAGTTGCTGTCAGGGAACGGGAAACGGTGAGCGGAACACCGGTAGCCGGAGCCATTTGCGAGAATCGGTCAGGTCCGTTGACCTGTCAACCGTTGCGGCGTGCCGGACAGCGGCTTGCCGAACAGCCACTTGACCCGACACCGTGAAGGCGGCAGTCTTGATGAAGACAACTCGCCTAGGGGTGGCCATTCGGCCTGAGAGTAAACCCTCGAACCTGATCCGGGTGATACCGGCGTAGGGAAAGGCCCATGAGAGCCTCTCACCGCATCTGCTTGCTTTCGTTCCTGTTGTTGATGGTTCCCGTTTCGGCGCTTGCCCAAAGCGACACTTCCGTACGCGGCGTGGTCCGCGACCCGACCGGGGCCACGGTTCCCGGGGCGCGGGTGGAGGTTGAAGGCCGACCCGAAGTCCCCGCGGCCCGCACCGACGACGAGGGGCGTTTCGTCATCGATTTGCCCGCCGGGACCTGGACCCTCCGCGTGTCACATCCCGCGTATCAGGTCCTCGACCGCTCGCTCGACCTGGTCGCCGACACCGTCGACCTCGAGATCCGCCTGCAGTGGGTCACCGCCGTGGAGGAGTCGATCACCGTGGTCGGAATCCGCGCCGGCGAGGACGCACCGGTCAGCAAGCGCAACATGGACCGGGAGGAGATCGAGGCCCTCAGCTACGGCCAGGACGTTCCCAAGCTACTCCAGTACACACCATCAATAACGTGGTACTCGGACTCCGGCGTAGGGTCGAACTACTCCTACTTCAGCATGCGCGGGATCCAGCAGACACGCATCAACATGACCTTCGACGGAGCACCGCTCAACGATCCGGCGGAACACGCTCTCTACTTCAACAACTTTCACGACTTCACTGCCGCGGTCGATAGCATCCAGATCCAGCGCGGTGTGGGAACGTCGACGGTGGGCTCGCCGGCGTACGGCGGCTCGGTGAATTTCGCCAGCCCGGGGGCGGCCCCGAGTGATCGCGGAGACGCGCGGGTCGCATTCGGATCGTACGACACCGCCCGTGCCTCGATCGGGTACGACTCGGGCCTCGTCGGCAATGGATTCTGGGTCTCGGGGCGCTTCTCTTACGCCACCACCGACGGCTACCGGGAACGCTCCGGTACCGAACACGACACGTTCTTCTGGAACGCCGGGTGGCAGGGCGAGCGGTCCTCGCTCAAGTTCGTCGGCTTTTCTGGCCGCGAGAGTTCGCAGCTCGCCTACCTTGCCGTGGACCCCGACACGCTGGC
Organism: uncultured bacterium; assembly: GCA_965365185.1. Taxonomy (GTDB): domain Bacteria; phylum Acidobacteriota; class UBA890; order UBA890; family UBA890; genus CBDCGW01. Next base: position 3,726 of record CBDUAS010000156.1, read on the forward strand.
CGAGAACCGCCGATTCAATCCACTCACCGGGGAAGATCGTGACGAGTTCGGCCAGGACTTCGCGCAGGTGAAATACACCCAGGCGATCGGCGAGGAGACGCTGCTGACCGCGTCGTTCTACTACAACGGGGCGGACGGCTGGTTCCAGCTCTGGGACGACCCGGTGGAACAAACGGACCTTCTACGTTTCGGCATCGACCAGGGGTTTTACGGCAGCATGGTGACCGTCAGCGGCGGCACGGAGAACCTCTCCGCAACGCTCGGCCTGCACGCCAACGACTTCAGCGGCGATCACTTTCTCGACACCGACGCGCTCGGCCGCGTCTACACCAACACCGGCTTCAAGACGACTGTCAACGCTTTCGGCAAGCTCGAGTACCGTCTCGACAACACGATCCTGTTCGGCGACCTGCAGTGGCGGTGGGCGAAGTTCTCCTACGAGGGCGATGTCGATCTGGGGTCGGTCGACTGGACGTTCGTTGATCCCAAGGTGGGTGTTCGTCAAGTCCTGTCGCCGCGGGTGAGCCTCTACGCCTCCGCCGGTCGTGCCCAGCGCGAGCCGGCGCGTCTGGATCTGCTGCTCGGGGAGGACAACGCCACCGTTGCCCACGACCTGGAGGCGGTGAGGCCGGAATCCGTCATCGATATCGAGGCCGGCGTCAGCTACAACTCGCCCCGCCTGGCGCTGTCGGCGAACGCCTATTTCATGGAGTTCCGCGACGAGATCGCGCTCACGGGGGAGCTTTCGGAGATCGGTCTGCCGCTGCGACGGAACGTGGATCGCTCCTACCGGCGCGGCATCGAGCTCGACCTCAAATGGATGCCGCTGCAACGCTGGTCTCTGCTGCACAGCCTCAACCTGAACCGAAGCCGCATCAAGGAATGGACGCAGTTCTACGACGTCTACGACCCGGCCGGCGATTGGATCGGCAGCGAGCCGGTCACCTTCCTCGATGTGCCGCACCTGCTGACGCCGGCGCTGACGTTGAACCTCGGCATCGAATACGCCAGACCCGGCACCGAGGTCGCGCTCATCGGCCGCTACGTGACCCGCTCTCACCTCGACAACACCGGCATCGAAGGGTTTCGCACCCCCGCGTTCAGCAATTTCGACGTGCGTGCCGCGCAAAGCCTGGGGCGCTGGTGGCCGGGCGCGCGGCCGCGCCTGCGCCTGTTCATCAACAACCTGCTCAACAACGAGGACGCCCTGCCGAGCGGCTACAGCTACCAGTTCATCAACCGCGACCGCGACGGCAACGACACGCTGGACGGCATTCCTTTCTATTATCCGATGGCGACCTTCAATGCTGTCGTTTTGCTGGAGCTCGGCTTCTAGCGGCGACGAGTCAGGCAAGGGATGAACCGGCACGCATCTGTCCGCAACGTTGACTCGGGATACTAGCGGGTGATTTCCGTCGAGCTGTTCGCGGTGGCGCTCACCCTCGTCGCCGTGTACCTGACGACGCGGCAGGTTGTCTGGTGCTGGCCCCTCGGCATGATCAGCGTCACCCTGTACGCCGTCGTCTTCTACGAGGCTCGGCTCTACGCCGACATGGGGCTGCAAGGGCTGTACTTCGCCCTCGCGGCCTACGGGTGGTGGGCCTGGCTGTACGGCGGCGAGGAACACGGCGAGCTTCAGGTCAGCCGGACCCCGGCGCGCCTGGGGATCGCGCTCCTCCTCTTCGCCGCGGCTGCCGGCCTGATTCTGGGCCAGACGCTGAGCCGCCTCACCGACGCCTCCCTGCCGTTCATGGACTCGCTGTTGACCTCCTTCTCGATCGTTGCCCAGTGGATGCAGACACGCAAGTTGCTCGAGTCCTGGCTGGTGTGGTTGGCGGTCGACGTCTTCTACGTCGGCATGTTCCTCTACAAAGAGCTGATTCTGACGGCGGGGCTGTACACGGTGTTTCTCGCCCTCGCGGCGATGGGCTTCGTGAATTGGCGCCGTTCGTTGCGAACGACACCTGCTGGAGCCGCGTCCGGAGCCCTGCCGTGATCCACGTCGTCGTCACCGGCTCCGAATGCACCGGGAAGACCACGCTCGCCGAGGCACTCGCCGTGCACTACCAGACGGCCTGCGTGCCGGAGTTCGCGCGCCGCTTCGTCGCGGAGAAGGGCGCCGCTCCCGATTTCGACGACGTCGAGAGCATCGCCCGCGGCCAGATGCGGCTCGCGGATCGGCACAAGAACACCGCCCGGCGGATCCTGATACACGACACCGACCTGCTCAGCACCGTGGTCTACAGCCACCACTACTGGGGCGACTGCCCGGCGTGGATCGAGGATGCCCTCCGTGCCCGTGCCGGCGACCTCTACCTGCTCGCCGACATCGACGTGCCTTGGGTCGCCGATGGTGACCAGCGCGACCGCGGCAATCGGCGGCAAGAGATGCACCAGCTCTTCCGCGCCGCGCTCGCGGCGCGCGCGCTGCCCTTCGTCGAGCTGCGGGGCAGTCATGAGCAGCGGTTGCGCATCGCGATTGCGGCCATCAGAGCCATTGCCGTGACATAGGGGCGGTTGCCAGGTCGCCTCCCTGGGGCTCAGATCGCCTATCTCACCATGGGTACGAACGCTACCGGAATCACGCGCGTCGTCTTCAGCTCGCCGTCGGCGAGCTTCTCCAGCAACGTGAGCTGCTGCACGGTGCCCTGTGGACCGACGGGCACCACCATGCGGCCGCCCGGACGAAGCTGGTCGACGAGGGCCCGCGGGATTTCCTCCGGCGCCGCGGTGACGATCACCTTGTCGAAAGGCGCCTCCGTGGGCCACCCGGCGTAGCCGTCACCGTGGCGCACGTAGACGCGGTCGTATCCCAGCTCGGCGAGCTTCGCTGCGGCCGAGGCGGCGAGCTCGGCGAGGATCTCGATCGTGTAGACCTCGCTGCCGAGCTCGGCGAGGATCGCGGCTTGATAGCCCGACCCGGTGCCGATCTCCAGAACGCGATCACCTCGCTCGAGCTCCAGAAGCTCGGTCATCAGGGCGACGATGAACGGCTGCGAGATCGTCTGCCCGTAACCGATGGGGAGGGGGTGATTGCCGTAGGCAAAACGTTGCTGGCTCGCGGGAACGAACCGCTCGCGCGGCACGTGGCCGAGAGCGGCGAGCACCTCTTCGCTCTCGATGCCCTGACGCCGGAGCTCTTCGATCAACGCCGCCCTCGCATCGGCAAACGTGCGCCCCTGGCGGAGCGGTTGCGCGGGGACGCGGGAGGATACCGCCGCCCGAGCGTCGACCTGCCGGCGATCCTCATCCGCCCGCGGGGACCGAGGCGCGATTGCCGCGGCCGTAGCGACAACGGCGGCGCACCACAGGGTGCCCGTAATGAATGCCGTCGGTTTGCGAGGGGCCGAAGATGATTTGGCGCACATCCGTTCATCCACTGCCGCCTGCCGGGGGCGACCGGCCACCGCCTCCACGGCGGCCTCTCACCCAGAGTGTACGTCAAGACTCCTGAGGCCCGCACGGACGAAAGGGCCGACGCCGGCGGCGAGACCCAAGAAGAACAACGTCGCCGGGAAGCTCTCCGGCACCACGCCGGCGGCAACGGCCCGCCAGTTCCAGCAAAACGCGACGATGATCGACAACGCCCCCGCCCACGCGACCGCCCACTCGGCGGCCGTCAGCCGCACCATCAACCCCTGCCCGCGCATCCGCTCGTGAACCAGGAACCCGGCGATCATCGCCACCGAGACCAGGACCGGGTAGATCACCGGGCCCAGCCAGGGCACGGGGATCAGGAACAACACATCCCAGGTCATCAGGGAGGGCGGCCAGCCGAGGAAAAGCCACAGGCCGACGTAGTAGACGATGTCCCAGACGCCGAACAGGAAGGCGAAGATGAAGAACCGGTCCATGCGACCGTCGCCGGCCACCATCGCTACCGCTGCCAGCATCAACAGCGTCATCAGCTCGCGGATCAGCTCGACGAAGGCGATGCTGTCCTCGATGACGATGATGGGAAAATCGAAGCCGTCCGGGTAGTAGAGCGCGCGCAGGTAAACCACCACCGCCGCCTCGAGGAAACCGAAGGCGACCCCGAAGAGAGTCAACCACGGGGTGCGGCGGGCGGAAGAATCCGCGCTGCCGCCTCCCGCATCGCGGTCGGAATGGTTCATCGACGCCGCTCCTGCCGATTATCGCT
>CBDUAS010000157.1:0-7864 GCA_965365185.1 uncultured bacterium
GGACGTCTGGTAGGTGGCGTCCATCCCCACCATGTAGGAGCCATCGGCCCCGGTGGGATCGCCGAAGGTGCCCAACACTCCCACCGTGGACTCCTCCAGAACGTTCTGCTTGACCCGGAAGGCGATGAAATAGGCCGCCGGATAGGCGAGCAGCAACAGCCGATAGATCGCAGTGCTCATCCGGGCCCTCCGCCGGGGATCAGCTTCTTGGACCGCACCAGCTCGGCGAGACGCGCCACACGGCCGGACTCGAGCTCGAGCGCCTCGCGCCCGGAGGCGGTCAAGCCGTAGTACCGGCGGCGGCGGTCGCCGTTGCCCCGGACCTCATCGGCCTCCACCTCACGTACGAGCCCGGCGTCCTCCATTCTCTGGATCGACCCGTAGATGGTGCCGGGTCCCATGTCGAGATTCGCCGTCTTCTTGACCGACTGCATGATGCCGTAGCCATGGACGGGTCCGTCGGTCAGCGCCAGCAGAATGTGAAACACCGCCGGGGTGAGCGGGCCACGGTGGCTTTGCGGATCGGCAGTTTCCGGCATCGTCGCCTCGCTCGTTACGGTCGTCGATATATCCGTTACCGTAATACTGGCGGACCCTCATGATCGCGTCAAGGCTCGTCTCTCGGCCTCGAGAGCCAGCTTGCGTCGCTCCTCGAGGCCGGCGCGCTCCGCTGCCTCACGGGCTGCTAGTGGACAGTCACGATTCTTCCGTTACAGTCCACTAGAGCTCGGCTGAGCGGATCTGCTGCACGCCGACCTTCCGTTGGGTAGCGAGACTTCGTGCCCGTGAGTTGTCGAGATCGATGGCACGGCAGGCATCCTCGATCACCCACACCTGGAACCCTTCTTGACGCGCATCGATGGCCGAGAAGCCGACACAGAAGTCGGTGGCCAGCCCGGCCAGAAAGACACGCTCGAACCCCCGCGTTCGCAGGTATCCGGCCAGCCCGGTAGGCGTCTTGTGGTCGTTTTCGTAGAACGCCGAGTACGAGTCGATCTCGCGGCGGAACCCTTTGCGTAGCACGAGCTCGCTGCCGTTCGTTTGCAGGTCGGGATGGAACGCGGCTCCCTCGCTGCCTTGTACGCAATGGTCCGGCCACAGGACCTGCTCGCCGTACGGGAGGGTGGTGGTTTCGAAGGGGCTCCTTCCGGCGTGCGTCGAGGCGAACGACAAGTGATCCGGTGGGTGCCAGTCCTGCGTCAGGATCCGGTGAGCGAAGCGCGTGGCGAGCCCGTTGATGACCGGCACCACCGCGTCGCCGTCGGGAACCGGCAAAGCGCCGCCCGGGCAGAAATCGTTCTGTACGTCGATCACCAGCAGGCAGTCTGTACCGTCGTCGATCATCGTCGATGAGCCTCGATCATGCCCGACGACTCGCGATCGCCTTCTTCCGTCCGCATTTCGCGGGCGAGAGTTCGGCTACGAGGGAGGGCTTCGAAACGATACTATCCAGAATAGTCTCTCACGCTCCTGCCCCCTGACGGACGCTCCCCGGGAACGGCAGCGAAAGCCGTGTTACGTCTGCTCGCGATCTTCTCCGCTCTCGCGGTGCTGGTAGCGTGGGCCCCACCGGCCGCCGCGCAGGCTCCGGGGATGCGGCCCGCACCGGAAGTCGTTCGCGCCCCCGGCTCGGGCCAGCGCGAATCCGTCGTGCGCGTGGTCCGCATCGGAGAGCCGCCCCGCATCGACGGCCGGCTGGACGAGCCTTGGTGGACGGATATCGAGCCGGTGACCGACCTGCGCCAGCTCGAGCCCGACAACGGCGCCCCGATCACCGAGCGCACAGAGATCTATCTCGCCTACGACGACGCGTTCCTCTACTTCGGCGTGCGCGCCTTCGACAGCGAGCCCGATCGAATCGTCGCCCGCCAGTTCGAGCGCGACAGCGATCTGGACGCCGACGACTCGATCTCCATCGGCATCGACTCGCTCAACGACAACCGCACGGCCTTCGCCTTCCAGACCAACGTCCTGGGCACACAGCGCGACCTGGAGATGACCGAGGCCGGCGCCTTCAACATGCCCTGGGACACCATCTGGTACTCCGCCGGCAACATCGACGAGCTCGGCTACACGCTCGAGATCGCCATTCCGTTCTTCGCCCTGCGCTTCCGGCCCGGCGACGACATCGAGATGGGAATCATCCTCGAGCGCATCATCCGGCGGAAGAACGAGAAAGCCAACTGGCCGGAGCTGTCGCGCGACTACAACTTCGCCAGCATCAGCCGCTACGCTCGCATGGTGGGTTTCGAGGGCATCGGTCGCGGCGTCGGTCTGGAGCTCAAGCCGTACGGCACCGGCGGGTATAGCGAGGTGCCCGACGAACGGCTCTGGGACGCCGACGCCGGCCTGGACGTGAAGTGGGGGATCACCTCCAACCTCACCGCCGACCTGACGCTCAACCCCGACTTTGCCCAGGTCGAGAGCGACGCGCTGCAGATCAACCTCACCCGCTTCAGCCTCTTCTTTCCCGAGAAGCGCGACTTCTTCCTGGAGAGCGCCGACCTGTTCTCCTTCGGCCTGCCGCGCGAGGCCGAGATCTTCTTCAGCCGCCGGATCGGTATCCGCGAGGGCCGGGAGGTGCCCATCATCGCCGGGGCCCGCACCTACGGCCTCGTCGGTAAGACCAACCTCGGCCTGATGACCATGCAAACGTCGTCGACCGACGATTTCGCCACCGAGAACTTCAGCGTCGCCCGGGTGCGGCAAAACGTCTTCGGCCGCAGCTACGTCGGCGGCATCTTCACCAGCCGTCGGGGTGACCCGGATCAGCAGGACACGACCCTGGGGGGCGACTTCAACTTCACGTTCGGGATCAATACGCGGATCGCGGGTGCGGTGGCGCGCAGCGATCGGCCCGGAAGCACGTCCGGCGGTAACTGGTTCGCCAACCTGACGGCGGCGCAGGCGGTCGACTTCTACGAGTGGTACGCGCAGTACACGGATACCGGCGAGAACTTCCATCCGGGCATCGGATTCGTTCGCCGGCCCGACATGCGGCGTTTGCTGGCCAACGTGCACGTCAAGCCGCGGCCCGGATGGCGGGGCGTTCGCCAACTCGTCCTCGGCCTGCTGTATGGTCGCGTCGAAAACCACAGCGGCGAGCTCGAGACGCAGATTTTTCGTCCCGGATTCGTGACCATCTTTCAGTCCGAGGATGTGCTGAACGCGTTCTACTCCGATCGCTTCGAACGCGTTCCCTTTCCGTTTTCGGTGTCGCCGGGCGTGGTGATCCCCGCCGGTGACTACACGAACCGGCAGTTCCAGATCTTGTACACGTCCGGCCGGTCCCGCTGGTGGTCCGTCGACGCCGGGCACACGCAGGGAGGCTTTTACGACGGCGACCTGCGCAGTACCACGCTCAATCTCACGGTTTCTCCCGTGCCGCGAATACGGGTCAGCACGCAGAATCAGTTCGATGACGTCGACGTGCCGTCGGGAAGCTTCGACAGCCTGATCTCGCGGCTGTTTTTTTCTTATTACTTCAGCCCCGAGCTGACGACGCGGCTCGGCGTGCAGTATTCGTCCTTGTTCGAAGAGTCGGTGCTCAACTTCCGCGTACGCTGGATCTACACGCCGGGGTCGGAGGCCTGGGTGGTGTACGACGAGGGCCGCAGGTTCGGACTACCCGGTGGGGCGCCGTCGCTCCTCGACCGGGCGTTCATCGTCAAGATCGTTCACAACTTCCATTTCTAGCAGGCCATGGTGAAAACCTGATGAGTTTGGCGCGTTGGTCTTGCGGGTGAGGACAGGGCGCGAGGATCTCCGCGGCTCCGGCGACCTCCTTGTGAACCAAACGGAGGCCGCCGGCATCAAAGCAAGGAGGCCCGTCGTCGCCGGCGTCATGGCGGCGAGGCCCATCGTCGGGCCATGGCGGCAGCGAAGCCCGTAGTCAGCGCCGTTGGAACGAGGGTGAGGGAGAGCAACTCCATGGGAAACGAGCTGGTTCAGGACGTCCGCTACGCGCTGAGGTCGGTGCGCCACAACGCCGGCTTCTTCGTCACCGCCGTGCTCATCATCGGCCTGGGCGTGGGCGGCTCGACCGCGATCTTCAGCGTGGTGAACCCGATGTTGCTGCGCTCGTTGCCGTTTCACCAGCCGGATCGCCTGGTGTGGATCGCCAACTCCGGCAGCGGCGGGCTCTCGTCGGTCACCTCGCGGACGAGAAACCTGATGGATTACCGGCGGCTCAACCGGTCGTTCGAGCAGATGAGCGGTTACTTCGCCTTCTTCGACTACATCGGCTACAACCTCGTGGGCGACGGGGAGCCCGAGCGACTCGTGGGCGTGCCGGTGGCACGCGACTTCCTCCGGATCCTCGGCGTGCAGCCGGAGGTCGGTCGCGACTTCGTCGAGGACGACGAAGTCAACTACGACGAGGACACGTATCAGACCACGGCAGCGATCATCCTGACGCATGGCTTCTGGCAACGGCGCTACGCCGGCGATCCGTCGGTCGTCGGACGAACGCTGACCATCAACGATGCGCCGAGCACGGTCGTCGGCGTGTTGCCGGCGTCGTTCGATTTCGCCACGTTTTTTTCGCCGGGTTCGCGGATCGACTTCCTGACGCCGTATCCCATCAACGAGCAGTCCGACCGGCAGGGCAACACGCTGGTGATCATCGGTCGCATGAAACCCGGCGTGACGGTGGCCGACGCTCAGGCGGAGCTCGATTTGATGAACGAGCAGCTCCAGGCGGACGACCCCGAGCGCTGGGGCCTGGGAGCGGTTGCCACCGACATGCAGGAGAAGATCACCGGTCGCTTTCGCCGCGCCATGCTGTTGCTGGCCGGTGCCGCCGGCCTGGTGATGGCGATCGTCTGCGCCAATCTCTCGAACCTGCTGCTGGCCCGGTCCGCCGATCGGCGCAAGGAGATCGCCGTCCGCGCCGCCATGGGCGCGAGCCGCGCCCGGCTGATTCGCCAGATGCTGACCGAGAGCATGGTGCTGGCGAGCGCGGGAGCGGCGCTCGGCGTGATGGTTGCCTACGCCATCACGCGAGCCGTGGCCAACGCCACGGCGATCAATGTGCCCCTGCTCCACAGCGTCACCATCGACGGCACCGCGCTGACGTTCACGGTGTTGCTGGCCGCCGTCGCGGGACTGTTGTTCGGCATCGTCCCGGCGATGCAGGCGTCGATCGGCGGCGAACAGGCGGCGCTCACCGATGCCGGGCGCGGTTCGAGCGTCGGCCGGAAGGGCGCCTGGATCCGCGAGTCGCTGGTGGTCTCGGAAGTGGCGCTCGCCTGCATCCTGCTGGTCGGCGGCGGCCTGCTGATGCGTAGCTTCTTCGCCGTGTTGGAGGTGGACCTCGGCTTCGATGAGCGCGGGGCGATGGCGTGGCGCGTCGACACAGCGCGGGAGTTCGACTCCGGGGAGGCGAAGATCGCCTATTTCCAGCGCATCGTCCGGAGCGTCGCGGAGGTTCCCGGTGTCGAGCGGGTCGGCTTTTCCGACACGCTGCCGTTGGGGCGAAACCGCGGCTGGACCGTTCGCGTGCAGGGGGTTGACTACGGCGAGAACTGCTGCCCCGGAGCCCTTCCACGTCTTGTCGATCCGGGATACCTGCAAGCGATGGGCATCCCGCTGATCTCCGGCCGCTACTTCGAGCGTACGGACACCCTCGATACGGAGCTCGTCATCATCATCAACGAGACGGCGGCGCGGTCGCTTTTTCCCGAACAGGACGATCCCGTCAACCGTGTACTGCTCGTTTCCGGGGAGGAGTTTCGTATCGCCGGCATCGTTGCCGACGTTCGCCACAGCTCGCTGGAGGAGGTGTCGGGCAACGAGATGTACATTCTCATCACCCAGCAGCCGAACTGGTGGGGTGCCGTGGAGCTCGTTGCCCGATCGCCGCTGCCGCCGCAGTCGCTGGCCGGGCCCGTGCGCGCGGCGATCCGCGCCGTCGATCCCGACTTGCCGGCGAGCGATTTTCAGACGCTCGAGGGCATCGTCGACCGGGCCGTGTCGCCGCGTCGGTTCATCCTGCTGCTGATCCAGGCGTTCGCGTTCACCGCCTTGTTGCTCGCCTGTCTGGGCATCTACGGCGTGCTCTCGTACACCGTGAGCCAGCGCACGCAGGAGATGGGGATCCGCATGGCGCTCGGCGCCCGGGCATCACAGATGCAGTGGCAGGTGGTGGCCCGCACTCTCGCGCTGGCAGCGGTCGGCATCGTCATCGGTTGCGCCGGGGCGCTGCTGCTGTCGCGGCTCATCGTTTCCCTTCTGTACGATGTCGAGCCCACCGATCCGCTGACCTTCGTTGGCGTGACCTCGTTGCTGGCGTTGATCGCCGTTCTGGCCGGCTACTTTCCCGCCCGTCGTGCCTCGCGCATCGATCCGATGAAGGTGCTGACGTCGTAGAGTTCGGTACGCCAACGCCTCGGGTCCCGCGCGCGTGTGGCCGCCATCGAGAGAGCGCGCTAATGTCCCCGGGAAGGATCACCATGCAACCGAGGAGCATGTCGTGCGCAAAGGATTGATGTGGGGGGCGGCCGTGATGGCGCTACTCCTGTCGGTTGACGGCGCCGCGGGGCAGTCGAGCGCGTATCTCGACTTTGCCGGGTTGACCGGCGAAATCCGGGCCCTCGTGGACGGCAGTCCAGACGCCAGCGTCCGTTCGATCGGCGCATCACGCGAGGGCAGGGAAATCTGGCTGGTAGAGATCGGCGAGCCGGGGAGCGTGCCGATGAACGAACGACCGGCGCTGCTCGTGGTTGGCAACCTCGAAGGCGATCACGTCGTCGGCAGCCACCTGGCGCTCGAGATCATCCGCTTTCTGCTACAGGACCCCGCTGCGGCGTTGGTGCGGCGTGACCGGGCGGTGTACGTGATCCCGCGGCTGAATCCCGACGGCGCCGAGGCGATGTTCGCCGCTGTTCGCCGGGATCGGAAGGGCAACGCCTTTCCGTTCGACGACGACAACGACGGCCGCATCGACGAGGACCCGGGAGAAGACCTCAATGGTGACGGCGTCGTCACGCTGATGCGGGTGCCCGATCCCGCCGGTCACTTCATGGCTCATCCCGATGATGCCCGCCTGATGAAGCGCGCCGACAAGGCAGCCGGCGAGAGCGGCACCCACACGCTGTACGTGGAAGGGGTCGACTCGGACGGCGACGGCTTCCTCAACGAGGACGGAGCCGGCGGCGTCGACCTCAACCGGAACTTCCAGCACGAATACCCCTACTGGGAACCGGACGCCGGCGTGCACATGGTCAGCGAGCCGGAGTCGCGGGCGCTGATGGATTTCATGGTCGCCAACCGGCATATCGGTGCCATCCTCACGTTCGGGCACTCTGACAACCTGGTCACCCCGCCGAACGGCCGCGGCCAGCTCGGTGAGCCGACAGGCCTCGACCTCGTGGCCTTTGCCGAAGAAGTGAATGCGGACGTCTTGCGCAACGGCGTGTTCGGTGCCGGTGGAGGAGGCGGCTTCGGCGGTGGCTTCGGCGGCGGCTTCGGCTTCGGTCAAGCTCTCGGCGCACGCGGCGCCGTTCTGCGCGGCGCCCAGCCCGGCAGGGACAACGACCCGCAGTCGGGTCGCCGGCCGGCCGTGACCGTCGATGGCGACGACGTGGAGTATTTCTCGGCCGTTTCCGACGCCTACCGGGAGATCACCGGCATCGAGGAGGTCGGCCTGAATCGAGCGCCGGAAGGCGCCTTCTTCCAGGTCGGTTATTACCAGATGGGCATTCCCTCCTTCAGCACCCAGGGGTGGGCGCTTCCGGCCGTCGAATCCGAGGACGCCGGCGCCGGATTCGACGCCCGGGTGCTGGCCGGACTGGAGGGCGCCGGCATCGATGCCTTCGCCGAATGGACGGCGTACGATCACCCCGATCTCGGGACCGTCGAGATC
>CBDUAS010000158.1:0-7833 GCA_965365185.1 uncultured bacterium
GGTTCACCCATGACGAGGCGGCCCCGCGCAGTCTCGGCAACGATCGCATCTTCGTTCAGCGCCTGCCGCAATCGAGCATGGTGTACGGACCCGACCCATCGCCGCTCATCGCCGTTCTGGACCATCGGGGCACCCTCACCGGCGGCTTCGTCGATGCCGTCGCGTCACCCGTCGGCGTCCTGTACATGCTGGAGAACATGCTCGCCCTGGCGCCGGGCCCGGGCGGCGGCGTCGCGGTCACGAATACGCACTTCTCCAGCCGCATTCGCTCCTACGCCAACAGTGGAAGGTTCGTCCGGGAGATCCCGGTGCTCTACAAGGCAGGCGCGTGGGCACCGCTGGGGCGCCGCCCCGCGCAGATCAACGACACCAGCCTGGAGCGCGTGGCGCGAACTTCCGTGGACCTCACATGGGATGAAAACCGCCGCTTCTTCTGGGTGCTCGCCGGATACGTCGATCGCACACCCGAAGGAGAATGGATCACCGGCCGAGAGGTCTACCGTTACGACCCCGACGGAGGCTATCGTGGCAGCCTCGTGCTGCCACGAGCTGCCACCTCGATCGCGGTGGGCCCCGACGGGCGCTTCTGGATGATCGACGCCGACGGCGTCGTGCACGCCTTTCGCGTCACCGACCCCGACATGCAGACGGGCGACGCGTGACCGGCCGACCGCGGCCGCTTTGCGACGCTTCCCGAGTCGCCGTGCCCGCTCGATGTGTGGGCTGCTATCGAGCGATCACATGCGACACATCGGCCGCTGCCACGGAAACGCTGCGCTCGACGCGAGCCGCGGCGAGGTCTGGCGCCACGTACGACTGCCGCGAGCCGCGGCTGCGCCGTCGGCGGCGACGCCGGCCAGGTAAGCTCCCAGCGCCCGCACGTTGTGCGACTGCTTGGCAACATCCTTGATGGCGCCGAACACGGACTCGATGACGCCCGTGAAGGCGCGATCCTCGGCGACGGCCACGGCAAGCTCGGCCATCCCGGCATTGAATTCCTCGAGGTCCGCGATCATCTTGTCGTTCAGCTTCGCCAGACCGGCAAGCGTGGCCCACTGCCGCACCAGGAACTCTGCTTCGAGGACCCGCAGCTCCTTGTGGGGCAAGGGCATGCGCTCGAAGTGACGCACGGCGCGAGCAGACAGGGCGTCCGGACGTTGGTCGGGATTCTCGAGGTAGCTCCGCCATAGCGGCTCGTAGAGCTCGCGGCGAACGTCGGCGTCGAGCCGTCCCGGAAACTCCTTCATCCACGGCATCGCGGCGCCGTACGCGGGGGCGAAATCGGCCAGCGCCGCCGCGCCCAACCGCGGCAGCATGGCGCGCAGCGCCTCGTCGTCGAGACGAAGCTGCACGGTGATGTCGACCTCCTTGTCGAGGCTGGGACGCAGGCTTTCCGCCAGGTTGTGGGCATCGGTGGGGGCGCAGACGCCCCAGACCGCTCCGGCGTCGAGGAGCTTGGAGATCGCCTTCTCGGTGAGCCTCTCGCGGCGCTCCCAGGTGAGCGCCAGGCCGAGCTCGAACTCGGACAGCCGCGGCACGTCGCGGGCGGCAAAGCGCGGCATGTCGGCGCGAAAGTCGATCGACCACTCGAACGACTCCTTCGCCCACTTCCCCGCGTAGGAGCGCAAACCGCTGTACGCGATTCGCCGGCGGCCGAGCTCGTTCTCGTCGACGGTGCGGGTCACCTCGTCGCGATCCCGCCCCCACACCGACCAGGGCCCGAAGCCGAGCGTGAAACCCCAGCTTCGCGCGGTCTGTACCTGCTTCCGCTGCAGCCACGACTCCAGCTCGATGCCGGCGCGGCCCTTCCGGATCGCCTCCAACAGCTCGCTCACATCGGCACGAATCAGCTTGCCATGATGGTCGCGCAGCTCGTCTTCGGACAACGTCGCCTGCAGCAGACTGGCGCGGGTCGAGATGCGATCGTACTCATAGCGAAACCCCAGGCTGATCTTCTGCCGCGCGGTCTCCCGGATGGCCTTGTCGACCTCGGCCTCGATCTCGTCGAGCTTCTGTTCGATGTCCTCGAGAAGCTGGCGCTGCTCGCTCAGGCCGTCGGGGACCGCAGGGTCCATGCCGAGCTTTTTCAGGATGAGCAGGACCACCTTGGTCTCTTTCGCGCTCAGCAGCTGTACGGGACGTCGCAAGGCCTCGCGGATCTTGCCGTAGGGGAGCCCGATTGCCCCCGCCACGACCGCCCGCAGCGCTCCCACGAACTGCTCCGGGTCGGCGAGTTCTACCTTCGCTCCGGCGGCCACCCCGAGACCGGCGCGGCGCTGCTTTGCCTTGCGCACGGCGACGCGGATGCGATCGCGGCTGACGCGGGAAAACGCCAGCAGGAAGTCGTCTTCGATGCTCACCGAGGCCGACACGGTCAGCCCCGCCGACAGCTCCAGCGGAATCGCCCGCTCCCCGCCGAACAGCGCGCCGAGATTACCGAACTGCGACGCAAACAGGTCGGCCCAGGTGATCTCGATCGCGGTCCTCACCGTGCCGACGAACTGCATCGCCAGGCACTCTCCGGACTTCATCGCCAGCACGTGCTCGGTGCTCAGCGCGAAGCGCGGAAAGCTGACGTCCGACAGCACCGTGGCCACCGCGACGTTGTCGCGGGCGTGGCGACGGTAGTCGGTGAGACGCAGCTTCTTGTCGAGATCGAACTGGAAGCCGAGGCGCTCGAGGCTGAAGTTGGCGCCGGCGCCGAGGTCCGCCTCGACGGCGTATTTCATCCAGGCGCTGGACTCGTCGAGCCGCACCTGCGGCTGCAGCAAGCGTTCGAGGTCCTCCTCCCCGGCTGCCGCGAGCAAACCGTCGGGATCCTCGTCCTCGACACGGTTGAACGCGGTGACCTGGGCCGCCGCACCGAGGCGGACGGAGGCCTTCAGCTTCGGCGACTCCTCCCGGCGGTAGGTAAACGGGCCGCGGGCACGGGCTCGCACAAGGTCCTTCGGCAGGTCCGCGAGCGACTTGCCGGCGTGCTCGCGGATCAGCTCCCCGAACCCCTCGAACTCGAGGCCACGCCGATCCTCCGGCGTCGGGTCCTCGGGAGCGGCGAGGTGCCAGTCCCACAGCTCGGGCAACCCCTGTCGGACGTCCTCGGGGCTCTCGCCCACGAGCTTGCGGGCACCGAAATCGAACAGAAGCTCCACCGGATCGACGGGCAAACGACCCATCAGTCCGGGGTCGAATGGCGGCGCCTCGAAGGGCGGCGCCTGCGGAACGTCGGCCCGCGGCGCATCGCGATCGAACACCTCGGAGAGACTGACGATGCCGCGGTCGGCGCGAATGTTGACCTCGTGTGAATAGCCGCCTTCGCCGGGCGCGAAGCGCTCGGCGATCAACTGCAGAAACGAGGTGTGGTCGAGAACTCCCTTGAACACCCGACCCTTCGACACCAGCGGCGACACGACGAAGCCCGGCACCCGCGGCCCGCTGCTCACATAGGGCTCGTACTCGTTGTCGGGCGGGGCGTAACCGATGCGCAGCGGCTCCACGTGGTCGTAAAAGCCCCCGTGCTCGTCATAGGTGATGATCAGCGCCGTCTTGCCCCAGCGCTCGGCGTTCCCGGTGAGGGCTTCGTATAGCTGGCGCTGGAGTACCTGGCCGAAGCTCACCGGCGCCGGCGCGTGATCGTCGTTGCGCGGCCGGCCGCCGAGAAGCGGCCCCGCCTCGTACGCCGGGTCGATGAAGATGACCTGGGGAAACGTATCGTCGGCCTCGTTGAGGACGTCGTTGGCGAGCTGATCGAACGGTCGGAACAGGTCGGTGTCGAACAGCACGTCGAGCCGGCCGAGCAGCGCGTAGAACGGCAGCCCGTCGTAGTAGAAGCGCCAGCGGATGCCGCGCCGCGTGAGCCAATCGGTGACCAGGTTGTCGGACGGCACGATCCTCTGCTCGACGTCCTCGACACGCGAGCGCCCGGCCATGGACATGAGCTTGTTCGGCGGCGTGCCGGTCGGCAGGGATGAGAACCAGCGGTCGCAGACGGCGAAGTTCTCGGCGAAGAACGTGCTGATCGGCACGTCCTCGGCCGGGAGGATCCCCATGGAGGGCGGCTTGTCGGTGTCGTCGTCGGGCCGGTACTCGAAGTAGCCGCGGGCGAAGCCGTTCATCTGGTACGCATCGAGATCGTCGGACCACGCGAGCTGCGTCGGCAAGTGCTCGCGGTTGTGCGGCACGTCGCTCTCCAGCCGCACATCACGCATCATGAACGGGTGGAAGATGCGGCCGTCGTGCGGGTTGCCGTACCGGCCGTGATCGAGGGGCGCCTGCAGGCCGTCGACGTCAGGCATGCGGCCCGTCAGGCTCAGGTGCCCGAGCATGTGGTCGAAGGATCGGTTTTCCATCATCAAGAAGACGATGGTGTCGACGAGGTCGAGGTTTGACATGGGCTCGCTCTTCCTGGTCCCCGGGGCCGGATTATGCAGCGGTGAGCTCCGAGAGTCACGCGCCCGTCCGGGTCGGAATGGAACGCGCTCGCCGAGCTCCCCTGCGGCCCGATCAGGTTAGACCAACGCGCAGCGAGTCTCTCGCGGTCTCGCAGCTTCCGTCCGCACGACGTCGCGGGCAACTCCGAGAGCCGGATCGTGCGGCCCGTCCGCCCGTGCCTGGCGGCTCGGGCCGGGGGTATGCTTCTGTTCACGTGAGGAAATGAACGAGCGGGGCACGACGATGAAATTCGTTCTGGCCACCGCCACGACCTTCTCCGCGACGCTGCCTCGGTACGCACCGACGCGGCGGGCCGCGGACATGGTTGGTCGCACCCTGGCGCGGGCCGGGTTAGGGCTTGTAACCGGCAACCCGCCGGGCGTTGACAGCATCGTCTCCGAGAGCTTCATCAGCGAATGCCGTTGTCTCGGGAGATCCGGTCAGGATGCGTATCGCCAGTTGTGGCTGCCGCACCTGAGGCGGGGTTACTTCTTGCCGGGGAGCGGATACCCGGCCCCCGAGACGTCTCTCGTTCGCCTGCGTGACTTCGCCGACTGGATGGCAGCCTCGATCGAGCTCGCCGATGCCGCGGTGATGATCGGCGGCCGACGGGGCGCGCTGACGATCGCTCGACGCTTCATCGATGCCGGCAAGCCTGTCTTTCCGATTCCACACAGCGGCGGCAAGTCGCGAATGGTGTTCGACGAGATCCTCACCACCTGGGAAGAGGCACCCGTTCCCGGATTGACCCGCAGCCAGTTCCTGACGCTGGACGTTCCGTGGATCAACGACACCGGGGCGCTGGCGAATTTGCTGCTCGGGACATTGGCCGAAACAGCCGACATCTTCATCTCCTACCGGCGCGATGACGTTGCCGTTGCGGCGGGGCGCCTGCACGCCGACCTTGCCGAACACTTCGGGCACAAGAGGGTGTTCATCGACTTGCACGACATCGCCCCGAGCGCGGCCTGGATGGAGACCATCCGGCAGGCGCTCGCGGAGTGCAAGATCGGGATTGTCGTCATCGGGCCGCGTTGGCTGGCGACGGCCGAAGGGGAGCCTGCCCGCCTCGAGCGTGAAGACGACGTCATGCGTGAAGAGATCTCAGCGCTGCTGAAGACGAACAAACGCGTGATGCCCATTTTGGTCGACGGCGGCCGCCTCCCTCTTGCAGGGGAGGTCCCCGCCGATGTCACCTCGCTGACCGCCCATCAGGCGACGCCCATCGACAACGCGAGCTGGGACGCGGTCATGTGCGATCTGATCCGCTCGATCGAGTCCGCTCTCGCTCAGCCCGTCTGCGCGAATGGCAGCAAGCCGTAGCGAACCCGGCGCTGGTCCAGGCCTGCGGCCGGCCTCTCAGAACCCCAGCCGCGCGCCGAACCGGGCGACGAAGGGTGGCACGATCTCCGTCGGCACGCCGAACAGGGGAAAGGTCTCCCGTGTTCGCGTGATCGTGCCGGCGTTGGTGACGTTGAACAAGTCGGCGAACAGCCCCAGGCGAAGACGGCCGCCGAAGGCGAGATCCTTCGAGATGCGCACGTCGGCGGTCGTCAGCGCGGCTTCCCTCTCCGCGCCGCGAGGCTCTGCCCACACATCGACAATGCCCTGGTTGAGCGGGACGGGCAGAATGCGGCCCAGCGGGGCACCCGACCACGATCGCAGTACGCCGGCCAAGACGACGTCGTGGGGCAGCAGGTACGAGCCATACACCTTCAGCACGTACGGCCGGTCCCAAAACATGCGGGCATCGGCGTTCAGGTTGGCGTTGGGGTCGTTGAACAGGTCGCTGATGCCGCCGGCGTCGCCGGGCACCAGGCCGCTCTTGCCGCTCGAGCCCCTGGCGATGCCCAGGGTGAGCAGCGCCCGCAGCTCCCAGTTGTCGGCCCACGGGCGCTGGATGCCGAGGTCGATGCCCTTGTAGGTCACCGTCTTGGCTTCGACGGTCGCCAGCAGGAGCTCGTTGGCGCCGAAGTTCTCGACCTGATTGAAAACAAGCAGGCCGCGGTCGTCTCCGCTGCCGAGGATGTTGTCGCGGCCCGGGTCGGTGACCACCGTCTGGGCGAAATCCGACTCCTGCAGCCCTACCTCGACGTCGTCGAACAGATGCTCGTCCTTGCGGTACCAGAGGTCCGTATGGGCGCGCCAGTCGCCGAGCTGCAACGAGGCCCCGGCCCGCAGCTCGCGCGTTAGCGGGGCTTTCAGGTCGCTGTCGATGCCCCCGACGACACCTCCGGTGATGCTCATCGGCGGGCCGCCCTCGCCGGGCTGGAACTGACCGTCGCCGTTGGCGTCGTCCCAGGGCACGACGCGAGAGCCCACGGAGTTCGGGTTGCCGATGCTCATGACCGAGGTGCCGAGCTGATGCACGTACTGTGCGAACCCGGCGAAGATCATCAGGCGCCCGTCGGCCAATGCCTCGAAGGCGACGGTCGCCCGCGGGGCGAGGGAGCGCCAGTCGATCAGGTCGTCCTGCGCGGGAAAATCCCGGGCCGGCGCGTGGGTGCCGGCCGGGCTCGCTTGTGCCGGCAACGAGCCGCTCCAATCGTCGTAGCGCAGGCCGAGCGAAACGGTCCATCTGCGGGCAATCCGAACGTCGTCATGGATGAACAACCCCAGGGAGCGCGCATTCTGCCGGTTCTGCACCGGTGTGCTCAGGAGACGGGCGAGAAACGGCGCTCCGCCGCTGGTGAACACATTGACGTCGTCGATGGCGCGGAAGCCGGTGGTCGTCGGCGCGTGGGTGAAGCGCGCGCCGATGGTGCCGCTTTGCGTGACGCCCTCGGAACCCCCGGCGAAATCGATCTCGAAACCTACGGCATAGCGGCGCCGCCGGCTCTCGATCGACAGCGGCGCCGAACCGCTGCGTACGCGGCTTACGATGTCGAGCTGCGACTGGCGCTCCGCCTCCGGCTGCAGCAACAATGGCAGGTCGATGTCGAGGAACGATCCGCGCGCGCGGACACCCCGGAGAATTCCGCCGCTCAGGTTCGCTCGCCAGGTGCCGCCCAC
Organism: uncultured bacterium; assembly: GCA_965365185.1. Classification (GTDB taxonomy): domain Bacteria; phylum Acidobacteriota; class UBA890; order UBA890; family UBA890; genus CBDCGW01. The sequence goes on from CBDUAS010000158.1 coordinate 7,441, forward strand.
GACGTAGCTGGTGGCATCCTCGCGCAGCGTCGCCTCGGGCAAAACGAGCGGCCCCGCGTTGCGCGCCGGGTTCTCATCGCGCTGGCGTACGAAGAAGATCGAAAGATCGTGATCGCTCAGGGGACGGAGGTCGGCCTTCACGGTGAAGATCGGCAGCTTCTTGGCAACCGGCGCCGCGAACCCGGGCACCGCGTCGGAGATCCGCCAGTCCCGATAAGAGGCGAACACGCGTGCCCTGCCCGGGGAAAGCGGCCCGCCTACCTGCACCGAGGCGTCGCTGAGATAATCGATCCGGGAAGCCGGCGGGACTCCCTGCTCGGCGAGCTCGTTGGAGAGGTTGTCCGCCTGCAGGCCGTCGAACGCGAAGTAACCTTGCGCCGCACCGCGCCAGGC
>CBDUAS010000159.1:0-7816 GCA_965365185.1 uncultured bacterium
CCGCCGCAGGTTGCGGACCGCCAGGCGAGTGTCTTGCCAGAACAGGGACATGATGAGCTCTCCGGGGGAGCGGAGCGTGAACGAATGAGCGGGGCGCATCGCCGCGGCGTCACGGCGTGCCTGACGAGCCAGTTGCCAAAGGCTGCGAGCCGCCTGCGAGCGGTACCAGAGGCCGGCACGCAGCCGCCCGGAACGCTTGCCCGAGCTCGCCGCCGCGTATTGGCGGTATTCCTCCTCCAGGCCGCCGCGCCGCTCGGCGAAAGCCGGCGAAGCAGCCAGCGGGTGATCAACGGCGGCCGAGGCGGTGGCGGCGCGGATGCGTGGCGCCGCGTCACCTGTCCGACCGCCCGGCGCGGCGGGCCAGTCCGGCGAGCCGGGGAACCAGCCCGTCGGCCATGCGGGACACGGCGGTGTACGAATCGAACACCATCGCCGCCCCCTCCGGCTCGACCGTGTAGTACTTACGTCGCTGCCCGGTGCGCGCCGGCGCTGTCTCGCCGACGCGCGACGACACGAGTCGCCGCTTTTCCAACCTCGCCAGGGTGGTGTAGACGGCACCCGCCGACACATCGCGTCCGGTGACCTCCTCGATGGCGCGGCGGGCGGTCACCCCGTAGGGGTCGTCGCCGAGCCGCAGCACGGCGAGCAACGTGAGCTGTTCGAACTCGCCCAGCGATCCGGCCATGTCGATATTCCCCTGTGCGCGAAAGGCCGGATTATAGGAGGACTACAGTGTAGGGGTCAAGGTCATCTCGAGCGGCCGGCAGCATCGCTCGAATCGCACCTCCAGGTCGTTCCCTACGGTGTGGTCGACGTCGTCCGTCGTGGCAACATCGCACGCGGCGGGGAGTTGACCTGACTACCGAGCCGCATCAGGATGCCCTGACATACCCCTGGATGAGGCCGATGAGACTGACCGGATTCTTGCTGATCGTTTGTTGCCTGCTGCCGCAAGCTGCGCCGGATACGGGCCGTGCGGCAGTCGCGAGGTTCGCGTTCGACGGGAACGTCGACAACAGCGCTGCAACCCGCTTCGAGGGCGCCCTTGGCGGCGCCGCGTCCTATGTCGAAGGGCTCGAGGGCGAAGCCCTGCGCCTCTCCTCCGGCGGTCCCGGGGCGCTGTTTCATGTCGATCGCGGCGGACTGCCGTTCGCGCGCAACCAGAGCTTTTCGGTCCAGTTCTGGGTGCGAACCATCGCGAAGCCAGAACGACGGATGGTCCTCGTATCGCAAAAGGCCTTTGCCGACAACAGCCTTGCCTCACAAAAGAGCGCCGGCTGGGTCTTCTACGCTTCCGGCGGCACCTGGGCATGGAACATGGGCTCCGGCTCGCGCCGGATCACCTACGAGCGCGACAACGGTACGCACATGCCGCTCAACGACGGCCGTTGGCATCAACTCACGATGACCTACGACAGCGCCTTTGCCGAAATCAGGCTGTTCTACGACGGCATCAACAGGGCGGCGTACAACGTCGACGACGCGGTCGGCTTCGACTTCGGCAGCGAAGCCCCACTGGTCGTCGGATCGGCGGTCACCACGGCGAGCCCGGCTGCCGAGGTGGTTCCCGCGATCGGCGCGGGCGCGGACACGCTCCAGGAGCTCGTCGACGAGTTCAACCGGCTCGGCCTGCCGGCCGTAGAGGCAGAGGAGTTCGTCCACCTGATCGTCGATCCGGAGCAGCTTTTCGAGCGCAAGCTCGAGGCGGCAAGCGCGCTGCGGGGCGCGGATCGAGCAGCGTTCCGCGAATCGATGCGCGCTCCGGACTTCGCCCGGATCGCGGAAATCGAGTCGGCGCTGATGCGCAATCCCTACACGGTGCATCAGGCGCTCAGCTTCATGGAGGTGGCGCCCTTGATGCAGATCTACTCGCTCGCCGGAGGTGTGGTCAACGTCGACGAAGACGCCGCCCGCAGGTTCACCGAGAAAGAGCGGCTCTACCCGCCCGATTTCGACATCGACGATCTGGCAATCTGGGATCGCGCCCTGAGCGCCGACGAGGTGCTGGCCTCCTACGGGTCCCACTTCAGGCCGCTGCTTGTCGCGCTCGACGAGCGGGTGACGACGATCCGCACCGGGGCCTGGAACATCTTTCACGGCGGGAAGCACTTCACCATCGACGAGCACGGCTGGGATTCGAGGAGGGCCATTGCCGAGATTCTGCGGCGCGAAACCGTCGACGTCGTGATGATGCAGGAGACCTACTCCTCGGGCGATTTCATTGCCGCCGAGTTGGGCTACTTCTTCGCCACCACGGTCGATCGCGACTACCTGAATCAGGGCGCCAACATATCGGTGCTCAGCCGCTACCCGATCGAGGAGCTGCACGTCGAGGGCGATTCGCCCTTCATGAACGTCGGCGTGAAGCTGGCGATCAGCGAGACTCAGGATCTCTACGCGATGTCGAACTGGTACGGGATGCAGCAATTCCCCGCCGTATTCGACTTCCACCAGCCTCGATTCGCTCGGTCTGACGACATCCCGACGGTGTTCGGCGGCGACTTCAACGCCGTTCCCCACACCGACGGTGGTGACAGCCCGGCTGCGCGGACCCTGCTGGACGCCGGCTTCACCGACGCGTTCCGCAGCCTCCACCCGGACGTGCAGCAGTTCCCGGGACACACACACCGAAGCGGTCGCAGAATCGACCAGCTCTACTACAGGGGCGTCGGCCTGACGAACACGTCGACCAGACTGGTGAACGAATGGCCGACCGGGTTTCCCTCCGACCACTACCTCATCGTCTCGACCTTCGAGCTCGACTACGCCACATCGACGGTGGCGCGATAGGGGCGATGATGTCGGGGTGCTGCTCCGGGCGGTTTCAGCGTCGCGTCGAAGCGATCTGTCGTAACGTCTCGGCGAGCGAACGGAAGCGCCGCACGTCGAGCCATACGGCTTCTTCCGCGTCTCCCTCCAGCTCCGTGGCCAGGGCTTCCAGGTCGGCGGCGATCGATGCGGCATCGTCGCCGTCGACGCGGTCGAGCAGAGCGGTGACGGCTGCGTCTCGATCCGGATCGATGCCGGCAGTGCGCCTGAGCTGGTCGAGATAGGCGCGCGCCACCACCGGGCTTGCCGGCCACACGATGCGCTGTTGGTTCTGCACGTTGGTCTCGGCGGAGATCGCCAGTGCGGCCGCGTCGATCTCGTTTTGCGACAGGTATTCGCTGGGCAACAGGCGGAATACGTCGAGGCCGCGGGCGATCTCGGAGCCGTAGACGTAACCGTTGTACCAGTACGCCGACCAGTAACCGCCCGAGATCAGGTCCTCGGCATCGACCGGGCCGCGGTCGAAATAGGCGATCTCGACCGGGTTGGCCGAGTCGGTGAAGTCGAAAACCGAGAGCCCGCCCTGATACCAACCCTGGACCATGATGTCGCGGCCGGGGACCGGAACGAGGGAGCCGTTGTGGGCGACGCAGTTCTCTTGCTCGGTCTGCGCGGCGGGGATCTTGTAGTAGCCGCGAAACCGCAGCTCGCGGTCGACGATGTCGAAGATCGCGTTTGCCCCCCAGCTCGGCGGGTCGATCGCCCGGCAGCGTGGCCGCGAGCCGCCGCCCCATTCGTCGGTGAAAACCACCTTCGTGCCGTCGTTGTTGAAGGTGGCCGAGTGCCAGAAGGCGAAGCCCTCATCGACGACATAGTCGATGCGAACCGGTTTGGTCGGATCGGAGATGTCCAGCAGAATGCCGTTGCCCGAGCAGGCCCCGGCCGCCAATCCGATCTCCGGATAGGCGGTGATGTCGTGGCACTGCCGGGTCTCACGCGAGCTTTGCGTGCCCGGGCCATGATCGCCGCCCTGCCAGAGACCGGCGATCTCGCCGGTCTCCGGATCGGCGAAGATCCGCGGCCGGCTGACGATGCGTGCGTCCTGCGGCGCCGCCAACGGCACCTCGATGACGTCGATGCTGAACAGCGCGGTGTCGGGATCTTCCTCGGGATCGAGGTCGGAGCAGCCCGCCAGCTCCTCTCCCGGTCGCGGGGCGCTGGTTCCCGAGTTGTAGACGTAGATGTTGTCGGGCTCGTCGGGATCCAGCACCAGCGTGTGCGTGTGCGACCCCCGACAGGTCTGCACTGCGGCCACCTGGACCGGGTTTCGCAGGTCGCTGATATCGAAGATGCGGACCCCGCGGAAGCGCTCCGCGCTCACTGCCTCCTGCACGCCCTGGATGCCGCAGTCGAGCCGAGCACGGGTGTCTTGCACCGAGATGAACAGCAGGTCTCCGTACACCGACGGATCTCCCTGACCACCGGGACAAACCACCGAGGCAAGCAATTCGGCGCGGGCCGGGTCCTCGATGTTGTAAACGTTGAAGCCGTGGTAATTGCCCAGGAAAAGGTGCTCGCGGCGGAATGCCAGATCCGTGTTCGTGTAGCTCAAGCCGCCTCCAGGCTGCGGCGGCGGCGTTTCCGCTGCCGGCTCCCGCGCGGGCGGCTCGGTGGGGTCCGCCTCCGGCTGCTCCGCGGGAGGTTCCTGCGGTCGGGGCCGGCCGGCTGGAGCCTCCGGGTCGAAGAAACCGTCTGGCTTGGGCAGGTTGACCAGCAGTTCGATGTTGCGGGCCGCTACGTCGGCATCTCGGAAGCCGGGCGCCAATCCGACTCGGGGGTCGGGTCGGGAAGCCGGAGTGCCCTGTTGCTGGGCGCCGGCGAGACCGGCGGCCAGGGACACGACGAGCAAACAGGTGAACAAAGTCGCAGCGAGTTTCATTCGAATCACTCCTGACGCATGGCGTTGAGCATCGCGCCCATGCGATCCATCTCCGCGCGCTGGTCCGCGACAACCTCGGAGGCGAAAGCAAAGATGCTCGGCTCCTGACCGGCGCCCGCGGTGGCGAACAACTCGTCCACCATGACCAATGCCCCACCGTGATGCTTGATCATGGACTCGAGAAAGAGACGGTCGAAGCCGGGACCCGCCGCCGCCTCGAGGCGGGCCATTTCCTCGGCGGTCAGCATCCCGGGCATCAGCATGCCCCCGGCTGCGTGTTCGTCAGCGCTCGGCGCGTGCTCACCGCGGTCTCGCAGCCAGCGCTGCATCATGCCGATCTCGTCGCGTTGCGACAACTCGATGCGCGTGGCCAGTAGCCGCATGTCCTCATGGTCGGTGCGGCCCGGCACCAGCGCCGTCATCTCCAGGGCCTGGGCGTGATGGTGGATCATCCCCTGCATGAAGCGGACGTCCGCGGCGGTGTGCTGGATGCCCGACAGATCCGTCGCCTCCTCGGCGGTGATCACGCGACTCGGCGAGCCCGGTGCGCCCGGCTGGATGATCGGTGGCGACGGCTCCGGCGCCGGAGCGCCCCCGCCGCCGTCTCCGCCACAGGACGCCGTGCCGACTACCGCCAGCAGGAGGACGACCACGAACTGGTTCGATGTTGATTTCACGGTTCGTGATCATACACGCAACGAGCCGCTGTTACACCGACCAACGCTCTCGGGAGTTGACGTCGTGGTCGCCGCGATCGAGGATCCTTGCGTGCCCCCGGTTGCGGCCAGACAGACGGTCGGCCGACCCGGCTGGCTCGACATCCGATTTGCACCGACGCCGTGCCGGCAACGGCAAGACAGGAGAGCCATGATTCGTCGAGCGTTCGTTTGCGCCGTCGCTGCGCTGGCCTTGGCCGCCCCCGCCGCCGCCCAGGATGAGCCGTACAGGGTATTCGACGCCCGCCCCGTGATCACCGAGGGGCCGTACCTGGTGGCCACGGGGGAGACGACCGCGACGGTCGTCTGGCTCACCGACACGCCCAGCCACGCGAAGGTGCGGTACGGACGCGAGGGCGATCTGTCCGCGGTGGCCGAGCCCCAGATCGACGGCCTGGTGCCGGTGGGCACGCGGCATGTGGTGCCCCTGACCGGTCTTGCGCCCGGGACCGCCTATGCGTACGAGGCGGTTGCCACACGCGTCGTCAAGCTCAACGCCTACTGGCCCGACAAGGGGCTCGATGCGCGCAGCGGGCCGCACCGGTTCACGACGTTCGATCGCGCCAACACCTCCGTTTCCTTCAGTGTCGTCACGGATACCCACGAGGACAGGGCCCGTATCAGCCGCTTGAACGAGACGATCGATTGGGACACCACGGAATTCTTGGTCCACCTAGGCGACGCATTCCACTGGGTCGCGGACGAGGAGCAGCTCTTCCGCGCCTGGCTGCGGCCCACGGCCGCCGGACTGGCGCACACCACGCCGCTCATCTTTGTCCGCGGCAACCACGAGATGCGGGGCCCTTTCGCCCGCAATCTGTTCGACTACGTGCCGACGCCGGAGGGGCGCTTCTACTACGCCCGCGAAGCCGGCCCCGTGCATCTCGTGGTCTTGGACACCGGCGAGGACAAGCCGGATGACACCAACGTCTACGCAGAGCTGAACCGCACCGCGCCGTACCGCGCCGAGGAGCTCGCCTGGTTCCGGAACCACGTGACGACAACACCGCGCGTTTCCGAGGCGCCCTTTCGCGTCATCGTCATGCATCAACCGCGTTGGGGATGGTTGGCTGAGGGGCCCGACGACTGGATCGAGACCGCCAACCAAGCCGGTGTGGATCTGGTGATCGCAGGGCACCGGCACCGGTTCTCACACACGCCGCCGGGCCCGGAGGTCGATCACGCATACCACCTGCTGGTCCTCGGGCAGGATCAGGTTGCGCGCGTCGACGCCACCAGCGACGAGCTGCGAGTGGTCGTGACCGGTACCGATGGTAGCGTCGTGCACACGCTGGTGGTTCCACCGCGGTAGCGCCCGCTCACTCCATCTTCTCGATGGCGTCCAGGTCCTCGTTGCGTCCCATCAAGACGAGTTGCTCGTCAACGCCAAGCACCGTGTTGCCCGTGGGCAGACGGAGGGGGCTGTCAGGGGACGACGACTCCCTTACCGCGACGACTTGAACCCTGTAGCGGGAGGGCAGTTGCAGCTCGGCCAGCGTCTTTCCGATAAACCTCTGAGGTGTGCGCATTTGGTCGACCGAATAACCTTCACCGATCGGCAGGTAATCGACCAGATTCGGCATCGCCAAGCGATGCGCCAGGCGTTGGGCCACCTCGCGTTCCGGGAAGATGATCCTGCTGGCGCCGATGCGCTCCAGGATCCTCCCATGCGTTCGAGACACGACTTTGGCGTAGATGCACGACACTCCGAGCTCGACGCAATGAAGCGTTGCCAGGACGCTGGCGTCGAACTGGTGGCCGCGGCTGATGACGGCACAGTCGACGTCCTGAAGCCCCAGCTCTTCCAACGAGTCGCGTTCGGTTACGTCGGCAACGGCCACATGGGGTAGTAGCTGCTGAAAGACCTGCGCACGATCCGCGTCCCGGTCGATGGCCACGACTTTCTTGCCGAGCTGATGGAGCTCCACGGCGAGGGTGCCGCCGAAGTTCCCCAGGCCGATGACCGCGAAGTGCTTCATGGTCGCCTCCTAGCCCGTCATCACGCGGGCCTCCGGATAGTGAAAGGCAGAACGGTTGACGCTGCTGCCGAGAGCGAGGGCAATCGTGAGCGGGCCGACCCGCCCGGCGAACATCAGGACGATGAGCGTGAGCTGGCCGACCGGCCCCAGAGTCGCGGTGATCCCGGTGCTCAAACCGACGGTGCCGAGGGCGGATACGGCTTCGAACATGAGATCGAAGAACAAGAGCGGCTCGACGAGGCCGGGTAGCTGAGCTGCGCTCGAAACGGTCCCGGCGAGAATGGGGACGGGCGGGCGGTCCTCGGCGACCAACAAGACGATGATCGCAATGACCAGGATCGAGCCTGCGGCGGCGACGACAGAGACGGCTCGGCGAATGTCCTCGGGGCTGACACTGCGGCGGAAGAGGTTCA
>CBDUAS010000160.1:0-7783 GCA_965365185.1 uncultured bacterium
ACCCCGTTTTGGTCGGCCTCGTAGATCTCCCAGTTGCCGTGGCGGTCGGTAAACCACACCAGCCGCGACCCATCCTCGGAAAACTGCGGGTCCTGGTTGTCCCCCGCCGTGCCCGCGAGCTCGCGGACGTCGTCGCCGTTCGGCTTCACGGTGCGTAGGTCGGTACCGACCAGGTCGCCGCCCGCCATGTAAGCGATGAGGTCGCTTGCCGGATTCCAGGCCGGTGTGGGGCCGCCGGTGCGGCCGCCCTCGTAGAAGGTGAGCTGCGTGAACGCGCCGACCTCGAGATCGAGCATCCACAGGTTCTGGTCCCCGTCCAGGTCCGAGGTGAACAGCAGGCGTCCGTCGGGCATCCAGTCGGGATCGAAATCTTCTCCCGGATGATTGGTAAGACGCTGCAAACCGCTGCCATCGGCGTTGACGATGTAGACGTCGTTGTTGCCCGCGAGGTCCGAGTGAAACGCGACGCGGGCACCGTCGGGCGACCAGCGAGGCCGCAGGTCGTTGGCCGTGTGCGTCGTCAGCGGCACGGGCCGGGGCGCACCCGCATCATAGCGATGGATGTTGACCCGGTCACCGGCGTGCCGCTCGTAGACCAGGCGGCCGGCGGTGAGCGACCAGGATTCATCCTGGAACGCGACGCCCGCGACAGGGGCCGCCGGCGACGCTGCCAAAGACATGGTGACGAAGATTCCGAGCAACCGCGAGCAGAATGAGCACATGGATTCACCGTAGCAAGGCCGACGGCTTTGCGTTAGTCCGGTGTGCCTGCACAGCGCTTCCTGTAGCGACAGTGGCGCACGGCGGGTTCAGGTATCATCCAGCCTGCCGACGCGAGCGCGAGCGAAAGCCATGGTACAAAGACCTCTCAACGCAATGCAGAAGATGCAGCTGGCAACCAGCCGGCTGCTCGAGGGAACGGACGGTTTCGCCTCCTGGGAGTGGGACGAGGAGTACTGGGCGGCGCTCGCCATCGTGAGGTCCCCGCACGAGACCGAGGCTCTCGACCTCGTCAACCGGCTGCTGCCGCACCGCTGGGACCGATTCGACATCAGCGTCGCGCCCGAGCCCGTCCGCCGGGCGGCGGGCGTCTGGGGCGGGATTCTGACCGATCAGATCTTCTTCGTCCTCGACCCGACCGCCGACCCGATGATGTACGCGGCGTGGTGGCCCTGGGGCAGCCGGATGAAGTTCTCGCTGCGGGTAAGCTGTGCGGCGCGCTCGGAGGCGGTCGTAAGAGCCGATCCGCAGGCTCGGCTGAAGAGTTGGTTCGGGCTCTGACGCATCGCAGCAACCGCGAAACCTGGCCATGGAAGCAGGCGCAGCAGGCAGGCGCACGACGCCGAGCCGCCGACACGGAGATCAGCGCCCGTGAGATTCCGCCGCAACTATCTGATCTGCACGACGCCGCGTTCCGGCAGCTCGCTTCTCTGCTCCTTGCTGGGCAGCACCGCGGTGGCGGGGATGCAGCGGCGGGATCGCGTCGGGCACGAGTACCTGCTCGAGCTGGTGGGTCGGCCGGATCAGCGGAGAGGATCGGGCATGGTGGACGCGGACGGTCTGCGCCGCTTCATCGCGGATGCCTTCGACCGCTCACGAACACCCAACGGCGTCGGCGGCTTCAAAGTGATGTGGGAACAGGTGCGACGCCTGGCGCTGCTGCTGGGGCGGACGGCGAGCCCGCGGAGCTTCGGGTTCCACGACTTCGCCACACTGCTGCCCGGCACGACGCAATTCGTGTGGCTGAGGCGCCGGGAGCGATTGCGGCAAGCTGTCTCGCTGGTCAAGGCGGTACAGAGCCAGTGCTGGAACAGTGCCGAGCAGGCACGCTTCGCCGGAACCTATGCCTTCGACTACGTTGCCCTGGAACGTACGGTGCGCATGCTCGGGTCGCACGAGGCCATGTGGCGGGAGTTCTTCGAACGCAATGCCATCGAGCCGCTGGAGGTTGCCTACGAAGACGTCGTTGACGACCGGCGAGCCCAGGTGCAGCGGATCGCGGATTTCGTCGGCGTCGCCGGCGCGCAAGCGACCGACATCGGCGAAGTCCACTACCTGCAGCAGAGCGAGCTCGTCAACGAGGTGTGGGTGCGGCGGCTCGAGCGCATTCGCGGGCGGGGCCGCGGGGCACGGCGACTGCACACGGTACTCGGTCTGCCGCGATGGATACGGCTGCGGGCACTGAGTCGATATCGCGCCGCCCGCCGCGTCCGGCGGCTACCGAGCGGCGAGCGTATCTAGTGCCCGATCAGATCTCCGTCATCATGGCGCCGCGCACGAGCTCCGGCGTCATCGGCAACTGCGTCAACCGCGCTCCCGTTGCGTCGAAGATGGCGTTCGCAACCGCGGCGCCGACGCCGATGATGGCGGGCTCGCCGCCGCCCTGGGGGTCGAGCTCATCGTTCTCGACCAGGACGATCTCGATCTCCGGTAGCCAGGAGAACCTGGGAATCTCGTAGGTGTCGAAGTTCCGGTCGAGCACGGCGCCTCCGTGGAAGCGGACGTCCTCTGAGAGTGTGTAGCCCAGGCCCATGGTAATGCAGCCTTCGGCCTGCATCCGGGCGCCGTCCGGGTTGACCACGATCCCCATGTCCTGCGCACAAACGACGCGCTCGACCCGCACGCGGCCGGTGGAGGAATCGACGTCCACCTGCGCCATCAGTGCCACGTACGTACCGGCGTCGGTGCCGAACGCGATGCCGACACCGCGGCCGCTGGGGGCCGGCTCCGCTTGCCAGCCAAAACGTTCGGCAGCGGCCTTCAAGACCGACTGCAGGCGAGGGTCGGAACCGTGCGCGAGACGAAAGGTGAGCGGATCGACGCGAGCCGCGGCCGCCATGACGTCGATGTGCGACTCGCGGGCAAACACGTTGGTGCTTGCTCCGGGAGCGCGCCAGGCGCCGGTCCGCAACGGTTGGCCGGGAGCACCGCGGGCAGCCTGATGGGTCTTGATGAGACTGTGCGGCACGTCGTAGAGCTGATCCGCGCCACGCGCTCCGGTGTAGTAGACGCCGTAGTCCCACAGGCAAATCCTCCCGTCGGCGTCGAGGCCGGAACGAACCTTCACCACCGCCGCCGGGCGAAAGGTGTCGTAGAAGAACTCCTGCGCACGGGTGCGCGCCACCTGCACGGGCTTCCCCAGGTGCATTGCCAGCCGGGCCGCCTCCAACGCTTCCTCGTTGACGGTCTTGCCGCCGAAGCCGCCGCCGACGTACGGAGTGATGACCCGAACGCTCTCGGGCGTGAGCGAAAGCTCCCTCACGAGCTGGTCCTTGAGCGAGAACGGCCCTTGCGTGGCCGACCACACCGTGAGCTTTGAATCCTCCCAGGCGGCCAGGGCGGTGTGGGTCTCCATCGGCGCGTGCGCCACGTAGCCGTCGAGGTAGGTCTGCTCGAATAGCTGTGCCGCCGAGCTCTCGCCGGTGGCCAGGTCGCCGACGCTGTCCTCTTCCTCTGTCTCGGTAGCGCGCGCCACGAGCTGGTCGAATACGTTGTCGTTGTCGATTGTCGTCTCCGGAACGTCCCAATCGGCGCGAATCGCGTCGAGCGCGCGCTCCGCCGCCTCCGGATCGGCGTGCAGCGCGGCCACCAGGCCGTCGTCGTTCACCACGGTGACGCCGGCCATCCCGGATGCTGCCGACGTGTCGAGGCGCAACAGCCGTGCCCGGTGCGACGGTGGCGTGAGCACTGCGGCGTAGAGCATTCCGGGCAAGCGGATATCGCCGGCAAACTGCGCTTTGCCCGTGACCTTCTCGAGGGCGTCAAGGCGCCGTGGGGACGTGCCCATCACGGTGAACTCACGCACGGAGCGCAGCACCGCTTCGCGGTCGAGACTCCTGGCAATGGCCTTTCCTTCCGCCAGCGCGGCGAACGCGAGGCAGCGACCGGGGTTCGACGACAGGAAGACGCAGCCGTCCTCGACCTGCAGTGCGGCGGTCTCCACGCCGAGCTTTTCGGCCGCGATCTCGACGAGCACCTCACGCGCCTCGGCCGCCGCCGCGCGCAGCGCCGGCCCGGTGAAGCGGGTGGTCATCGAGCCCACCGTCAACATGTCCCAGGGACACAGGTCGGTATCGCCCATTACCATGTCGATCTTGTCGAGGGAGATGCGCAGCTCTTCGGCCGCCATCTGCGCCAGCGAGGTGTGCACGCCTTGGCCCATCTCGATCTTGCCGGTGAAGACCGACACGCGGCCGTCCGCACCGATGCGCAAGTAGGCGTTGAAGTCGGTCGGCCTCTGCGGGCGCTGGCGCTGCGCCAGGGCCGCGGCGTCGCCCATGGTGACGAAAACGACGATGCCGCCGCCGAGCGCCTTGACGAAGTCCCGCCGGTCCAGATGCAGCTTGGCGGGCGAAAGCAGCTCGCGGAGTTTCTCGATCTCTGCTCGTTCCGTTGGTGCGCTGCTCATCGGGCCGCTACCTTTCCGGCTGCGTCTTCGATGGCCGCCAGAATCCGCTTGTAGGCGCTGCAGCGGCAGAGGTTGTCGTCCATCCCGGCGACGATTTCTTCACGGCTCGGGCGGGCGCCGTCCCGCAGCAGGCCGTAGGCGCTCATGATCATGCCGGACGTGCAAAACCCGCACTGAAAGGCACCGTGCTCGGCGAACGCCTCCTGGAGAGGATGGAGATTGTCTCCGGCGGCCAATCCCTCGACGGTGATGACCTCTTTGCCGGCGACGTCGGCGACGGCCGTTTGGCAAGAGCGCTCCACGAACCCGTCGACGATCACCGTGCATGCGCCGCAGTGAGCCTCGCCGCAACCGTACTTGGTTCCGGTCAGACCCAGATCGGTGCGCAGCACCCAGAGAAGGGTCCGGTCGCCGTCGGTCTCGAGCGTCGTTGCCTGGCCGTTGAGCCGAAACTGAATCGTGGCCATGGCGGATCCTTTCGCTCTCGTGACTCAAAACCTGATAGCTAGATCCGAATATGATCGCATAAATCGCCGGCAAGCGAGAAGGGCTGTGCCGCGGAGACCACGGCGATTCCGCAGGGTGGGCGCAGGGACTGCGGCTACCGCCGATTCAGCTACGCGACCACTCGATTTCGCACTCGTCGCGGTCGCCGAGGGCGCGTTCGAGCAGCTCGAGCAGGTGGGCGGAGGCGCCGTGCTGCTCGAGCATGCCGACCGTTGTGCGGTTCAGGTAGTAGTCGGTGTCTTCGTCTGACTCTTCCTCGAGCTGGTCGACGAGAAACTGCAGCTCGTCTTCGGAGATCGAGCCCAGCGAGGCTCCGCTATCCTTGTCCCGCACTTCGATCATGTCTCCCTCCTTGTCGTGCATCCCGACGAGAGATTACCGCAACGGCGAGGCGGTCGTTCCACTTGTCAACACGGAGACGCTGCTGTATCACGTGATGTCAGTGCGGGGTTGGGTCGATGGGCGAGCGCCGCCGCGGGTGGCCTCATACGAGAGGAGAGATACGCGTGACAGAGCACAGCCAGGACGCGCAAGGTGGGGAGTCACCGGACGCCGAGGCAGGAACACAGTCGGCCCCTCTGCAGAAAGCCGACCTCGCCAAGCGCTTCATTGCCGCGATCATCGATGCCGTGATCGCCGTTATCGTCGGCCTCATTCCGATCGTCGGTGGGCTCGTGGCCACGCTCTACTGGCTGTTTCGTGACGGTCTCGACATCGAGTTCATGGATCACCGCTCGCTGGGCAAGAAGCTGCTGAAGCTGCGCCCGGTGAAGCTCGACGGCTCGCCCGTCGATCTCGCGACGTCGATCAAGCGCAACTGGATGTTTGCCCTGGGCGGCATCGTTCAACTATTCGCCGCCACGATCATCGGCTTGATCGTCGCGATCCCTCTGGCTTTCGTGGTCTTGCTGATCGCCATCGTCGAGGTGGTGATGGTGCTCACGGACCCCGAAGGGCGCCGCCTCGGCGACAAGCTCGCGGAGACCATCGTCATCGAGGTGGAGGACTGATCCGTTCGAGGATGCCCGTTCGGCAGTGCGTCCCCGGCGCAGTCAACGGCTCCTGGTCCCGTGAGACACCGGGCGCCCCGGTTCGGCGTCCGTGAGCGGTCCGACCTAGACCTACGAAGTTACTGTGCTCTCAAGGAGTTGGCGTAGGAGGTGATCGTCTCCGACACCTCGTCGATGCGGGCAAACATGGCCGCTGCATCGGCGTTCAGTCGTTCGGCGTCCTCCGTGAGACTGGCGATGCCACTCGGATTGAGGTCGTACCCCAGATAGGTGATCTGATCCCGCAGGCCGCCCATGAAGATGTCGAAGTCGGCGCCGGCCCGCCGTCCGGATTCCAGGATCTCGCCGAAGCCGAGACGTGTCTCGTTCAGGCGCTCCTGGGCGCGCTCCCGTAGCCTCACGTCGGTGATTTCTTCCAGGCTCCGCGTCCACTCCTCGAAGAACTTGTAGGCTTCCTTCTCCATGTCCTCGCCGCGCTTGCGTACGTCGTTGCGGCGGTCCTCGCTGCGGTCTGCCGCCCGGCGGAGATCGTTGAAGAGTTGCTTCGAGTCGCCAGCACCGCTCATCAGCGAGTTGTAGATCTCGATGGTGGCCACGAGCTGCGAACGCGCTCTGCCGATGTCTCTCACGGTTTCCTCGGCCCGCTTTACCAGGCGCTCGGTCTGTTGTACTTCGCGCTGCGCGAGCGCCCCCAGAGCGACTGCGAAGATTGCGGCCGCGACAATTGCTCTCCCGATGTTGCTCACTGCGAGACCCCCTCGGTCTGGATTGTCGGTTGGATGCGGGCGGGCGCCTCTCTTTGTAGCACGCCCACCGTCGAGTCTCGCTCGCCGCGCGGGTGGGCGGGTCGGGCGTCGCAGGCCGCAACGGACCCAGCGCCTGCGGTCGGTGACGGTGCTCTGGAATCGCTTCGTCTCGGACGCTAGTATCGGTTTTGCCTCCGTCGGCGATCGTTGCCCACCGCCACGCCTAATCGAGAAAGCCGAGGGCGTTGAACGCGCTCCTTGTCTTCCCGGAGGTTCCGGATACGTTTTGGAGCTTCCGACACGCGCTGAAGTTCGTCCGCAAGCGCGCTGCACACCCGCCGCTCGGGCTGCTCACGGTTGCCGCGATGCTGCCGCCGCGGTGGAGCGTGCGACTGGTCGATGCCAACGTCCGCCCCCTCGTCGCGGATGACCTGGAATGGGCCGACCTGGCGCTGGTCGGCGGCATGACGCTGCAACGAGATTCCGCCCGGGCGGTACTGGAGCGCTGCGCCGCAGGCGGCGTCCGGACCGTAGCGGGGGGGCCTCTCTTCACCAGCGAGCCGGAGGCGTTCGCGGAGGCCGATCACCTTGTTCTCGGCGAGGCGGAGGTGACCCTGCCGCGCTTCTTGCGCGATCTCGAGCGAGGCAAGCCCCGTCGGGTTTACCGCAACCGGGAGTTAGCCGTCCTCGCGGAATCGCCCGTACCTCGCTGGGAGCTCGCAGATCTCGACGCCTACGCCTCCGTGAGTGTGCAGTACTCCCGCGGATGCCCCTATGACTGCGACTTTTGCAGCGTTACCGCGCTGTTCGGACGCCGGCCGCGAACAAAGGGCGCGCAGCAGATCGTCGCGGAGCTCGACGCTCTATGGCGGGCTGGTTGGCGCGACCGTGTCTTTTTCGTCGATGACAACCTCATCGGCCACCGCAAGCGTCTGAGGCAGGAGCTGCTTCCGGCCCTGGAGGCGTGGCGCCGCCGCGGGCGCAGCCCGAGCTTCTACACGCAGGCCTCGATCAACCTTGCGGACGACGAAGGTCTCATGCGGGCGATGGTTGCCGCCGGGTTCGATACGGTGTTCGTCGGCATCGAGACTCCTGACGACGACAGCCTCACG
>CBDUAS010000161.1:0-7743 GCA_965365185.1 uncultured bacterium
CACCCGCTCGAGGTGATCATGGCGGCGACGATGAACGGCGCCCTGACGCTGCACGAGCCGAAAGGAATCCCGATCGAGTTCGGCGTGGTGCGCAACGGCCTGCTGGCCGACATGGTGATCGTCGACGCCAATCCGCTGGAGAACCTCAAGGTCCTGTACGGCAACGGCGCGGTGAAGCTCGACGACGAGACCGGCGAGGTAGGACGCGTCGGCGGCGTGCGCTGGACGATCAAAGACGGCATCGTCTACGACGCCAAGCAGATCATGGCCGAGGTGGCCGAAATGGTCGAGCAGCAAAGGCGCCAGATCACCACCGCCGGCGGCCGCTAGGCGGCCCCCGCGGCAACGACGCCGCGTTTCATGGTTGCGGCCCCGGGGCTCGCGAGCCCCGGGGCTTTCTGTCGAGGTTGGCTGCGCGATGGCCGGTAACTCTGAGGGTGCGCCCAAGGAAGGTCTGAGCACTTTTGCCGGAGTGTTCACGCCGTCCGTTCTCACCATCCTCGGGGTGATCATGTACCTACGCCTCGGCTGGGTCGTGGGCAGCGCCGGGCTGGCCTCGACCTTGTTGATCGTTACGCTGGCAACCTCGATCACCTTCCTGACGGCCCTGTCGATCTCCGAGATCGCGACCGACAAGATGGTCCGCGTCGGCGGCGCGTATTACATGGTGAGCCGCTCGCTCGGGATCGAGACCGGAGGGGCTGTAGGAATACCGCTGTACTTCGCGCAGGCGCTTTCGGTCGCGCTCTACACCATCGGCTTCGCCGATAGCCTGGTGTCGGTCTTCCCGGCGCTCGACGCGCGGTGGACGGCGCTCGGCACCACCGTGCTGGTCGCGGCGCTGGCAATCCGCTCGGCGCGGCTCGCGATCCGTGCACAGTATTTCGTCATGGCAGCGATCGCGCTTTCGCTTCTGTCGTTCGCCCTGGGCGGCCCCGTCGACGCGGCGCCGGTCACGCCGGCGCCCGGCCCGGCCCCCGGTTTCTGGGTCGTGTTCGCCGTGTTCTTCCCGGCCGTCACCGGCATCATGGCCGGCGTCAACATGTCGGGCGACCTTGCGGATCCGGCGCGCTCCATTCCCCGCGGCACGCTGGCGGCGATCGCGGTCGGCTACATCGTCTACATGGTGATCCCGCTAGCTCTGGCCTCTTGGGCCGGCCCCGAGGAGCTACTCGCCGATCCGCTCATCATGCAGCGCATGGCGCTCTGGGGCCCGGCGATCCTCGTCGGCATCTGGGGAGCGACCTTGTCGAGCGCCGTCGGCAGCATCTTGGGCGCGCCGCGGGTGCTGCAGGCGCTGGCGCGCGACGGGGTCCTTCCGCGCTCCCTGTCCTTCCTCGGGAGCGGCAGCGGTCCCGACGACGAGCCGCGCACAGGCACGCTGGTGACCCTTGGCGTCGCTCTCGGGGCCGTGGCGCTCGGCAGCCTCGACGCCATAGCCCCGGTGCTCACCATGTTCTTTCTGACCACCTACCTGGTCCTGAACCTGGTGGCCGGCATCGAGCGCTTTCTCGACAGTCCGTCGTTCCGACCGACCTTCCGCGTTCATTGGTCGCTGTCGCTCGCCGGCGCCCTGGGCTGTCTGATCACCATGTTTCTGATCAACCCGGTCGCCACGATCTTGGCATCCATCGTGATCCTGGCGGTGTACGTGTGGCTCGAGCGCCGCGAGCTTTCCGCCGCCTGGGGCGATGTCCGCCACGGCATCTGGATGGCGATGCTCCGCGCCGGGTTGCTGCGCGCCGACAGCGGCACCATCGACGCCCGTAGCTGGAGGCCGCACGTGCTGGTTTTTGCCGGGGCACCGACCAAGCGCTGGCGCCTGATCCAGCTCGCCGCTGACATCGGCCACAACCGCACGTTGATGACGGTTGCCTCGGTCCTGGCGCGGGGCTCTCTCGACCCCGGCAGACGCATGGAGATGGCCGAGACCGTGCAGGACTTCCTCGATCGACGCGGTGTGCAGGCGCTGGTCCGCATCGTGGATGCGGACGACCGCGACGAGGGCATCCGGCAGTTCGTCGAAAGCTACGGCCTCGGCAGTGTCGTGCCCAACACCATCGTTCTCGGCACCCGGAACACCACCGACGAGCTACGAAGCTACGGCTCTCTGATCACCGATCTGCACGCCGCTCGCCGCAACGTGCTGATCTACTCCGAAGGAGACGGCCGCGGGCACGGTTTCCGCCACCGGATCGACGTTTGGTGGGGCGGCCTGCACCGCAACGGAGGACTCATGATGGTGCTCGCCTATCTGCTCCGCAGCGGCGTGCGCTGGCACCAGGCCGTTATCCGGGTGAAGCTGGTTGTCGACAACGAAGAAGCGAGGGAACCGGCGCTGGCCAACCTGCGCCGCATGGTGGAAGACCTGCGGATCGGGGCCACACCGGAAGTGATCGTTGCCGACGAGAGGCCGTTCCCCGAGCTGCTGGCGGCGTCTTCTGCCGACGCCGACATCGTGTTTCAGGGGCTGGCCGAACCCGGTGAAGACTACGCCTCGTACCTACGCACGGCCTTCGCGCGGGCCGAAGCCATGCCGCCGACCGTGTACGTGCTGGCGGCGGAGGACCTTCCGTTCGCCGAGGTACTCATGGAGCGAAACCACGGCGCCGAATGACCGGCGGCGTTGCCCGTCGCGCGGGCGAACCTGGCTGCACGCTCGCCCCCTCCGCGCACGGACGCCGATAGCGGATGTTGCCGGCACCCGCTTGTCGTCACCGGAACGAGCTGTGAAACTGGCCGCTGGTAACGAGAGTTTGGCGCGCGTTGCCCGTTCCTTCGCGCAGGACCGAGAGGATGAGCCCATTATGAGACGCCTTCTCGCGTTTTGTCTCCTGATACCCCTGGCGACTGCCTGCGCCGCCCAAACAGCCGTCGACGAGACGGCAGCAGCGCCCGCCGACGAGGACACAGCCTCTCGGGCCGAGGTCGCCTCCATCGAGAGCCCTGCCCCCGATCGCTATCTTGACGAAGAGGGTCGTGTCCGTGTTGCCCTCGTCAAGATGCCCTACTCCGGCTCGCGCAACGTCGCAGAGCTGTCCGGCGCTCCCGACTACCTCGAGCGGGGAGGGCTCATCGGCCTGCTCGAGGGCATGGACGTGGTCCTGCGAGACACCGCCGACGTCGCCCTGACGCCGGAGCAGGACGAAGATTACGGCGAGTGGCACCGCATGGGCATGGCATCGAGTAACTACGCCGACTATGTGGCCGACAACGAGCGCAACGGCTGGCTCACCGTCGGTCTGCTGGCGAACTGCACCTCACTTCTGGGTTCGCTCTCCGGCTTGCAGGCCTCGGGCGAAATCGGCGTGCCGCGCAAGGTCGCCATGGTGTTCATCGACTCGCACGGCGACTTCAATACGCCCGAGACCACGCTCTCGGGCATGCTCGGCGGCATGCCGGTGGCGGTGTCCGCCGGGCTTTGCCTGCGCAACCTGCGTCTGGAGACCGGCCTCGATCCGGCCCTTCCCACGGAGCGCATCGTCCTTGGTGCCGCGCGCGACCTGGACCCGCTCGAGCGTGAGCTTATCGAAAGCACCGACGTCCAGCAGGTGAGCACGGACGACGTTCGCCAGATCTCCGAGGCCCTGCATGCCCAGATGCGGCGGCTGTCGGACATCTCGGATCTGATCTACATCCACATCGACATGGACGTGCTCGATCCCGCCGAGGTGCCGGGACACCCGCTGACGGTTAGCGACGGCCCCACGAGCGAGGAGCTCGCCGCCGCCTTGACCGAGGTTTTCGAGTACCCCAAGGTTGCCGCGCTCGGCATCGCATCGACCCCGTGGGGTCCCAGGGATCCCGACGGCGTCTCCCTGAAAGCCGCGTACAACCTGATCGAGGGAGCGATCAAGGGCGTGCAGGGCCGGCAGGATTAGCGCGGCGCCGGGTGTGCCGCGGCGGCACGAAAACGCTCCGCCGGGAACGCCCGGGCGGCAAGAGCAGCGCTGCGCCGGGAACGCCGGATCCATCTGGCCGCCCGATCAACGACGGCTGCTCGGTGGCCGCATGGTCACCGGCCGGCGACGGCTTCCGTTGAAAAACAAGACCGCAGTCTATAAGTATTTGCTGTAACTTTCGTTGCCCGCATCCTAACAGGGCCTCATTCCGGGCCCGCCCCCCGACCGCAGCGGCACCCGGCCCTTGGTCCTTCAGCCGAGAGGGGGTCGTAGATGCTTCCCTCACGAGGCCGGTGTTTCCTGCTTCTCCCGGCCGTCGCACTTCTGATCGGGCAGGCGCAGCCGGTGTGGGGATCTCAGGCGAAATCTCCGCTGTCGCTTGAACCGCCGATCCAGGCAGCTCCTCGGTCCTTCGTCGTTCCACTATCCTCGCTGCTCTCGCCGCGAACCGCGCCGCGGGAGCCGGTTCCGGTCGCGTCAAGCCAGGAGGCTCCCGCAGCCCAGCAGGCTCGACCTCGGCAGCCCGCCGGCCCGCAAACCCAGGGAGAATCAGAGCCGGCAACCAGGGAAGACGAGCTTCTCGCACAGCGGCGTCAGCAGCTCGCGGATGTCGTTCCCAGCAAGCCGAGCCGGTTGGGATCGACGCTGGCCCGCTTCGAGAGTCGCGGCTTCGACCAGGCGACGACGGCACAGTTCGGCCACTTCTACGTCGGCATCGGGCAGGTCAGCTCGATGTCGGGCCTGGCGCCCGGGGCACGCTACGAGCGGCGCCACATCATCGCCTCCCCGTGGACATTTCAGGCCGTGGGTGGCGTGTCGTTCCGCGGCTACCAGGTCTACGGCATGCGCTTCGGTCATTTCCGCCAGCCGGCCCCATACGATTTCCTCGGCGAAGGGTTCTTCGGCGCACCGTTCGAATTCGATCGACGGTCGGGACAGCCGACAGACCGGTACCTCTACATCGATACCCGTTACCGCAACTTTCCCGGCGAGAAGTTCTACGGCGTCGGCCCGGACTCCAGCGTCGACGACCGGGTGCACTACCGCCTGGAGGAGTTCTCCGTGGACAGCGTCGGTGGCTACCAGATCAGGCGCTGGTTCGCCGTACAGGCGCGCGCCGGCTGGATCGATACGAACGTCGGGCCGCCGACCGACGAAAGGTTTCTGGACGCTGCCGTACGGTTTGACGAGGACGTTGTTCCGGGCATCGGCTTTCAGCCCGACTACTGGCGTCTCGACGCCAGCTTCTACCTGAGCTGGCTGGGCGATCCCAACAACCCGTCGGGGGCGCTGGGCGTTCGATTCGCCCGCTTCAACGATGCCGCCGGCGATCGTTTCGATTTCCTCCGCGCGTCTCTGGACGCTCGCGGCTACCTGCCGCTGGGCTCCCGGCAGCGCGTCCTCGCGGCCCGTTTCTACACCTCCAGCGACTACCCGGACAACGACGCCGAGGTGCCCTTCTACCTGATGAAGTCCCTCGGTGGGCCGTTTGCGCTGCGCGGCTTCGCCGACGAACGCTTCCGCGACCGCAACCTGATCTTCATCACCGGGGAGTATCGCTGGGAAGCCTCCCCGGGACTCGAGCTCGCCGTGTTCTACGGCGCCGGAAAGGTCTTCTACGACTACTCGGATCGCGACTTCGAGAACCTCGAGGACAACTGGGGCGGCGGCATTCGATTCAAGAACATGCGCCGCGTGGTCTTCCGCATCGACGTCGGCAACGGCCGCGAGGGGACCTACGTGCAGTTCAACTTCGGACCGTCGTTCTGATGCGCGCCCCGAGGGAGGTAGGCCCGATGTTTCGTGTGATTCGATCCGCAACTGCACAGGGCGAGCAGCGGGCAGGCCGTTTGGACTGCCGTCTCGCCCGATTGAACCGGCGCGCCGCCGTCTGCGGCCACCGCGAAGCGATCTACCGCCGACGGGCTGGTTTTTTCGGCCGGCGGGCTGCGGTCGCGGCTGCCCTGGCCCTGGTACTGATTGTTCAATCGGTGCCGGTGAATGCCAACGGCCCCCCCTACTTCCGCGCGGACGATCCGCTTTGGCAGGACCCCGACCGGACGCTGTCGATCCCCATGCCCACGCCGCGGCCGTTCAGCAAGATGATCGACATGTGGGAGAAGAGCTTCGGCCGCTGGCCGGCGGGCTCGCTCGCGGCCGTCAATGTAAACACCCTCGGCGAGGTGCCGGACTCGTCGTGGTTCGCCAACCGCATGAGCCGCGAGGTGATGAGCGTCGCGGAGCTGGTGCGCGGACCGAACCGAGGTGATGGTCCGGACATGTCGAAACCCTGGACCGTCGTGGACCTGAAGGCCGAGGGAGTGACCCCCGGATTCAAGATCCGGGATTCACGTGGCGACCTCTACCACATCAAGCTCGACCCGCTGTACTGGCCGCAGCTTGCCACCTCCACGGAGGTGGTCGGCACCAAGTTCTTCCATGCCTTTGGCTACCACGTGCCGGAGAACTACCTGACCCATTGGCCCGACGAGTACATCATCGACTCCGAGTCGGTGCTCGATATGGGCTACGGGTTCACCGAGCCGCTTCAAGCGGTCCACATAAAGGAGGTGCTCGACCGCGTCGGCCGTCGCCAGGATGGAAGGATCCAGGTCGTGGCCAGCAAGAACCTTCCCGGCGACTGGCTCGGCCCTTTCAACTTCATCGGCACGCGGTCCGACGATCCCAACGACATCTTCCAGCACCAGGACCGGCGTGAGCTGCGCGGGCTGTACGTATTCGCCTCGTGGATGAACCACAACGACTCCGACGCGGTCAACACGCTCGACATGTGGCACGAGGCCGAGGACGGCACCCGCTACGTGATGCACTACATGATCGACTTCGGCACCATCATGGGCTCCGGCGCCGTCGGCCCGCACGCCCGTCGTGTCGGCAACGAGTACTACATGGACTGGGGCTGGATGGCGAAGGCGGGGCTGACGTTCGGCATCTGGGACCGGCCCTGGCGCCACGTGAATTACGAGGAGTATCCGGCCGTCGGCCGCTTCGAGTCCGATTACTTCCGGCCCGAGATGTGGCGGCCTGATTACCCGAATCCGGCTTTCACGAAGATGACGCTGCAGGACGCACTGTGGGCGACCCGCACGGTGATGCGCTTCTCCGACGAGGCGATCCGGGCCATGGTCGCAACCGGTGGCTACGAGGATCCCGCGGCCGAGAGCCACGTTGCCGAGACGCTGATTGCGCGACGCGACAAGATCGTCGATTACTACCTGTCACTCATCAATCCGCTCGACGGCTTCGAGCTTCGGGCCGGCGTCGACGGCGACAAGCGTCTGGTGTTCACCAACCTGGGCGTCGAGGCCGGGCTGGCCTCCGCGTGCGCCTATGGCTACGCCTGGCACTCGTTCGGCAACGAGACCGGCGTCGTTCAGGCGATCGGCTCACCCGGAACCTCGTCGCGCGCGAACCTCGCGCTCCCGCGCGTCGCCGACGAGTACCTGATGGTCAAGCTGTCGACGAGCTGCCCCGCGCAGCCGGCGTGGGCCAGCGAGGTGCGGGTGTTCGTGCGCAACGGCGCCGACCCCGAGGTCGTGGGAGTCGAACGCGACGAGCCGGTGTCGGAAGCCACCTGAGGAGAGGGCCCGTGTTCGGACGGATCCGACCCGTACCGCGGCTCATCGCAGTCGTGGCTGTCGCTCTCTTGTGTCCTCACCCGGTGTCGTTTCGCGAAGGCGGCTATCTGCCGGTTGCCGTGATCTTGACGATCCTCGGGGAGGAACCGCTCGGAGGGCTGCTGATGCTGGGCTTCTGCCTTCTTCTGTACGGCGTTCCCCTGCTGATCGCGCCCGTCCCAGAACGCCTGGTAGCGGCCCGC
>CBDUAS010000162.1:0-7731 GCA_965365185.1 uncultured bacterium
GCGATCGATCTGAACCGGTCCAGGGTCGGCCTCGAGCTGTCGAGCGCCGGCTGCGGGTACAGCCCCAGAAGGATGATCAACAGCGCCAGAGCGGTGAGGACGAGCGATTCGCGCAGGCCGATATCCGCAATACCGTCGTTGGCTTGCCCGCGGCCGTAAAAGACCCGTTGCATCAGCTCGAGCATGGCGACAGTTCCCAAAACGATGCCGCCGACGGCAATCGCCACGAGACCCGGGGCGGTGGGAAAGCTGCCCACGAGGGTGAGCAGCTCGCCGATGAAGTTGCCCATCCCCGGCACACCGACCGACGCGAGAATGAACAGGAGCGAGAATGCGGACAAGCGCGGCAGGGTTCTCCAGAGCCCTCCGAGTCGGTCGAAGGCGCGGCTGTGATGGCGTTCATAGACCATGCCCGCAATCGCGAAAAGGGCGCCGGTTGCAAGGCCGTGGGCGAGCATCTGGAAGACTGCCCCCTGCAATGCGGTGAGACGCCACGCCGCCACGCCGAGGACGACGAAGCCCATGTGGCTGACGCTGGTGTAGGCAATCAGCCGCTTCATGTCCGTTTGGCCGTAGGCCAGGACGGCGCCGTAGACGATCCCGATGACGCCGATCACCGCGATCGGGCCGGCGAAGCTCGCCGCGGCTTCGGGAAACAGCGGCACGGCGAAGCGAATCAGGCCGTACCCCCCGGTCTTCAACAGCAGTCCGGCGAGGAGCACGCTGCCTGCGGTCGGCGCCTGCGTGTGAGCATCGGGGAGCCAGCTATGCAGCGGAAAGACCGGAAGCTTGACGGCAAAGGCGACAAAGAAACCGAGAAACAGCCACCGTGCCGTTTGCAGGGGTATGCGGGTTCCGAGCAGGGCGAGGTAATCGGTGGTGAATGTGCCGCTGACCTGAGCGTGTGCATAGTACAGGCCGATGATTGCCACCAACAGCAGCAGCCCGGATGCCATGGTGAAGATCACGAACTTCACAGCCGCGCGGATGCGGTTCTCGTGCCCCCAGACGCCGATGAGGAAATACATCGGCACCAGCATCAGCTCCCAGAAGAAGTAGAAGAGGAACAGATCGAAGGCGAGAAAGACACCCATGATCCCAGCCAGGGTCGCGAGAACGCAGAGGTAGTGCAGTCCCGGGGCGTGATCGATCTCGCGCCACGACATCAGCACGGCGACGCAGCCGAGAAGGCCGGACAAGACGATGAACAGGAGGTTCAGGCCGTCGAGAGCAAGGTGATACTCGACGCCCAGACTGGGTATCCAAGGCAGTCGCTGCTCGAGGAATGGGTCCGCCGAGATGCCCAGGTTGTCTGCCGCTCCGAGCCACAGCGTCAACGAAAGGGCCAGCGTCAGCAGCGCGGCGACCAACGCCGTCCAACGCGCAGCCCCCTCGCTCACCCGACCGACGAGCCAGGCGACAACACCGCCGGCAAGCGGGACGAAGATCAGAGCGCTCAGAATCACCGGCGGCATCCCGTCACCTCCACAGCCAGACGAAGAGTAGGAGAATCACGCCGATGACCATCCCCGCGGCGTACGTCCGGATCCGCCCGGTCTGGCTGAGTGCCAGAAGGTAGTGCGACACGCGCAGCGATCCTGTGATCAAGCGCACGCCGTCGTCGGCCGGCTCGTCGCGCAGCAAGCTCGCGAGCGCCCGATAAGGCTTGACGATGACGGCGCCGTAAAACGCGTCCGCACCCCATCCCAGCCGCAGAACGACCGCCGTCGCCGATCCCGTCGCGGTGCGGGAGATCCTCTGGCTCCACTGCGGCCGCAGGACGTAGATGTGGTAGGCCAGCATCATGCCGAGCAGGGCGATCGCCGCGGATATCGCTTGCAGCGTGAGCTCGGCGCGGTGTGTTTCCTCCACCGACGCGAGGGCCAGGCCCGCGTCCAGGCCGCTGCGTTGTTCCGCGGCGGCAAAGACAGGGTGCAGCAACTCGCTGACGGCGTGGTACCCACCGAGGGTTTCGGGCATCTCGAAGAATCCGACGAGAAGCGCGCCCGCGGCCAGCGCCACGAGCGGGTAGAGCATGAGGTCGCGAGGGCGGTGGATGTGGTTGTCGGCTGCACTTGGCGCCGGGCCCGCGAAGATGAGGAAGTACCAGCGGAACGCGTACAGGGAGGTGATCGCGGCAGTCACCAGCAGCAGCACCAGTAGCCCGGGCCGTTGGAAGGGCGGCTGGAGCATTGCCCAGAGAATGGCGTCCTTCGAGTAGAACCCTGAGGTGATCAGCGGCAGAGCGGCGAGCGAAGCCGCGCCGACGGCTGCCACGGCGGCAGTACCCGGCAGCGCCCGGCTATGCCTGAGTCCTCCCATCTTGCGGATATCGGCTTCGTGCACGCAATGGGTGACGTTGCCGGCGCTGAGGAAGAGCAGAGCCTTGAAGAAGGCGTGGGTGAGAAAGTGGAACATGGCGGCAACGAAGCCGCCGACGCCGAGCGCCGCGAACATGTATCCGATCTGGCTTACGGTGGAATACGCCAGCAGACGTTTGATGTCGTTCTGGAAGAGAGCGGAGCAGGCGGCGAAGAAAGCGGTCAGTGCCCCGATCGTCGCCACCAGCCCGAGGATCGCCGGTGCGAGCAGAAACAGCGCGTGCGTTCTGGCCACCAGGTACACACCGGCGGTCACCATCGTGGCGGCGTGCAGCAGCGCGCTGACCGGCGTGGGGCCGGCCATGGCGTCGGGCAACCAGGTTTGCAGCGGCACTTGAGCGGACTTGCCGAGGGCACCGACCAGCAGCAACAGCGCGGTGATGTTGGCCAGCGGGCTGCTCACCGGCCAGCTTCGCAGGGCCGCATCGGTCAGGGCGTCGATCTGCAAGGTGCCGAGCTCGAGCACGATCAGCAACATGGCGATCATGAACGCGGCATCCCCTATGCGGGTGACGATGAACGCCTTGCGGCCGGCAGCCCCGTTTGCCGGATCTTGATACCAGAAGCCGATAAGCAGGTAAGAGCACACACCGACCCCTTCCCAGCCCAGATAGAGCAGGGCGAGGTTGTCGGCCAGAACCAGCGTCATCATTGCCGCTACGAACAGGTTCATGTAGCAGAAGAAGCGGGCGTAGTCGGCCTCGTCCGCCATGTACGCCGCGGCGTACAGGTGGATCAGAAATCCCACGCCGCTGATCACGAGCGCCATCAACGCCCCCAGGGCATCCAGCTTGAATGCGACGTCGATGCGGACGTCTTCGACCGCGATCCAGCCGTACAGGTGCTCGGCGACGAACGGCGCGCCGCCGGCGGTGCGCTCCAGCTCCAGCGCGGAGTCTCCTGCCGCCAGCCCGGGGAAGGCGTCGGCAAAGAGGGGGGTCGAGGTGATCACCGCGGCCACGAAGCTGACCAGCAGCGCCGCGCAGGCGACCGTGGCGACGAGCTTGCGCGGCATCTTTCCGGCCGATAGCGCCAGCACGAAGCTGCCCGCGAGGGGCGCGGCGATCATCACCCAGAGCGGCATGACGAGCTTTTCTCCACTTCAGCCTTGAAGTACATCGAGACGGTCGGCATCCAGGGTCCCGGAGCGACGGTAGATCAGCAGAATGAGAGCCAGCCCGACGGCGACTTCCGCCGCCGCCATGGCCATGATGAAGATGACGAAGATCTGCCCGTCCGGCTGTTGCCAGTGCGCGCCGGCACCGATGAACGCCAGCGCGGCGCCGTTGAGCATCACCTCCAGCGAAAGCAACATGAAAAGCAGGTTCCTCCGCAGCAACACGCCGAATGCGCCGATGCACACGAGAGCAGCGGCAACAATGAGGACGTGGCCTGTCGGGATTGCTGCCATCAGTCCCGAGCTCCCAGGTAATAGGCTCCGACGAGGCCGGCCAGGAGCAGCACGGACGCAAGCTCGACACCGATCAGGTAGGTAGTGAACAGCGTCGCCCCCACCTCGCGCGGGCCGATTGGCGCCTGCGGTACTGCTTGTCCTCCGCCGGCAACGAGGGCGCCGACAGTCAACACCGCCAGCAGCGCCGCCAGGATCGACGGCACGATCCAGCTACGCGGCGGCAGCCAACGGCGTTCCTGATCTCGTGACGCCGCGGTGCCGGCAACCATCATGATGACGAACAGGATGACGACGACGATGGCGCCGGCGTAGACAATCACCTCCAGGGCGGCGATGAACGGCGCGCCGAGAACCAGAAACACCACCGCCAGAGCGAACAACGACAGCACGACGTAGAGGACGGCGTGCAACGGATTGCTGCGGGTAACGGCGACGAACGCGCAGAGCACGGCCACCGCGGACGCGACGTAGAAGACCTCCGTCATGGGAGCAGGTCCTTGATATCCACGGGCGGTTCCTCGCCGATCGCCTCGCCCTTGTCCTTGCCGGCGATCTGCACTCCGGCGTGGCGGTAGAAGTTGTATTCGTGGCGCTTGCCCGGGCCGTCGATCAGCAGGTCGTCCTTCTCGTAGACGAGGTGCCGGCGAACGTGCTCGGCCATCTCGTAGTCGGGCGTCAACTGGATCGCGTAGGTCGGGCAGGCTTCCTCGCAGAAGCCGCAATAGATACAGCGGGAAAAGTTGATCTGGAACCACTCCGGGGAACGGCGGTGCTCGTCTTCGGTTGCCTGCAGGCCGATGCAATCAACCGGGCAAACGACGGCGCACAGGTAGCAGGCGACGCACCTTTCCTCGCCGTCCGGATCCCGGGTGAGCACGATGCGACCGCGGTTGCGGGGGGCCACGGGCGCCCTTTCCTCCGGGTATTGAATCGTCACCGGGCGGCGGAACTGCATCTTGAAGATGATCCAGAGGCCCCGCAGGAGCCCCGTCACGGTGATCCAATAGGAGTCTCTGGAGTGCAGGCGCATCCTCAGCCTCCCGCAGCCCGGGCAACGACGAAGGCACCGGTGACCATCAGGTTGAAGAGCGCCAGCGGCAGCAGGAACTTCCATCCGAAGCCCATTAGCTGGTCGTAGCGGAACCGCGGCAGCGTGGCGCGCGCCCAGATGAACAGGTAGATGAAGAGCGCCATCTTGAGGCCGTACCAGACCGGATCGGGCAGCAGCGGGCCGCTGCCGCCTCCGAGAAATGCGGTGGCGGCGATCGCCCCGATCAGGAGCATCCCGAGGTATTCGCCGAGGAAGAACAGGGCGAACTTCATGCTGCTGTACTCGGTATGGAATCCGGCGACGATCTCGTTCTCGGCTTCCGGCAGGTCGAACGGCGCGCGCTTCAGCTCGGCGAGCCCGGCGATGACGAAGACCAGGAAGGCCAGCGGCTGGATGACGACAAACGGCAGACCTTGCTGTGCCGCGACGATGTCGCGCAGGCTGAACGAGCCGGCGATCAGCACGATGCTGGTGAGCGACAACCCCATTGCCAGCTCATAGGAGATCATCTGCGCCGCGGACCGGATGGCGCCAAGCAGCGAGTATTTGCTGTTCGAGGCGAGGCCCGCGAGCATGACGCTGTAGACGCCCACCGAGGACATTGCCAGGAAGAAGAGCACGCCGATGTTCAGGTCGACGATTGCTCCGCCGGCAGTGAACGGCACGACGGCGAAAGCGCCGAGGACGGTCACGGCGAGGATCATCGGTGCCACGATGTAGGGGACCGGGTCCGCAAACGGCGGCACCCAGTCTTCCTTCGTCAGCAGCTTGATCGCGTCGGCAACTGTCTGCAGGATCCCGAACGGGCCGACGCGATTCGGCCCGCGGCGCAACTGGAAACGGCCGAGCAGACGACGTTCCACCCAGACCAGCAGCGGGGCGAAGACCATCAGCACGCCGAAAGTGAGCGCCATCTTCAGCAGCACGTCGCCGGTCGCGCTCACGGCGCCTCCTCGTCGGCGTCGAGGCGCATCCAGGTCGGCTGTTGCCACCAGCCCGTCGTTGGATAGCCGAACGGCAACACGACAACCTGTATCGGCAGGCGCGTATCGAAGGTCACGGTGACCTGCAGTTGCACCTGTAGCCCGCCGCCCGCGAGCCCGATCCGCCGACTCTGCCCGTCAGCGAGGCCGAGGTCGGCGGCGCGCTGGGGATGAAGCCGCAGATAGCAGCTCGGTGCGAGCTCGGCCAGCGCCGACGCCCGCCGCGAGGTCTCTTCGCTGCCGAAGATCTCCGACGCGGCACAGACCAGGACCTCTTCGTCGTTGCCCGGCTCAGGCGCCGGCCGCTCGCTCGTCGGAAGACGGTCGGCGAGCGACATCAGCGCGCCCGGTTCGGAGCCGAAGATCCTGACGCCCGGATCGCCCCCGTGTAACGGACCGCCGACCTCGATCTGGAACTGGTTGATGGCCTCGTTGGAGTTCCAGCCCGGAGACCACACGCGCGCCATGAGAGCCGGCGGCACCCGGCCGGAAAAACCTTCCATGGAGAAGGAGAGGGGAGACTCCAGGTCATCGCTGCGGTTGCTGACCACCGGGAGCTCACCGTCATCGCCGAGAACGGCCCTGGCGGCCCTGTCCTCGAGGCCGTCGCGCTCGATTGTGGCATTTCGGCCCGAATATCGCGTCGACATACGTGGGATGCGCTGATTCCGATGGCGGAATCCGGCGGGCGGGGCGACGCTGCCGGCGGCGGCAAAGACGGGTACGGCGGAGGCGAGCGCGGCCGTGACGTCGTCGATGTTGTGCCATTCGGCGTACTTCGTTGCCGCGCGACCTTCCGGCAACAAATCGCACGCCGACTTCCACGCCGGCGGGGCTCCGGTCGGTGGTCGCAAAACCTGGTAGCAGCGCTGCATGCGCCCCTCGTTGTTGACCAGGGTGGTGCCGCATTCCGCCGCGGCGGCCGCCGGCAGTGCATGGCTCGCCAGGTCCACCGTCGGTGTCACCAGGTGATCGAGAACGACGAAGGTGTCGAGGCGTCGCAGGGCGGCCGTGAGGCGGTCGACGTCGTCGAATCGCGTCAGCAGGTCGTTCTCGGCCAAGACCACGGCGGTGATTTCGCCGCTCTCGATCGCCTCGATGAGCGCCAGGATGCTCATGCCGCGTCCGGCGTCGAGCAGCACGCTGCCCAGCGTGTTGGCCTCCGGCACCGCCATCATGAACCAAGGGGCCGCGTCCCGGTCAGCACCCACCGTTGCGGCAAGATCGAGGGTCGCCTCG
Source organism: uncultured bacterium (assembly GCA_965365185.1). Classification (GTDB taxonomy): domain Bacteria; phylum Acidobacteriota; class UBA890; order UBA890; family UBA890; genus CBDCGW01. The sequence goes on from CBDUAS010000162.1 coordinate 7,069, forward strand.
AGCAAACGCGGGTTACGGTGCTGGGTTCCGGTCACCAGCAGCGGGACCTCTGCCGCAGCGATCGCGTCGGCCAGGGGTCCGCCTGCAGCAGGGTTCCGCAAGGCGGCCGTGATTGCCTCGATGCGGTCTGCAGCCGCGAGTGGATCCACGATGTCGACGGAGGTGGCGAACTCCCCCAGCCGCCCGGCATCGAGGGAGACAAAGTGCAGCGCCGCTCCCGACTCGGCACGTGCCCGGAACAGCGCCAGGTCGAGCAACGGCGCTTCACCGGTCGGATCCATGCCGATCACGAGGGCGAAGTCGGACGTCTCCACCTGCTGCAACGACGGCACCCGGATTGCTCCGCTGCCGGCGGCAACGGCGAAGCGCTGCACCAGCCGGCGTTCCGGTTCGGCAATCCCCGGGCAGAAACGCTCTTCGCCCACCATCGTGCGTAGGGTGAAGTTCGTCTCCAGACCAGCCCGCGGTGAGCCGACCGCTGCCAGCGTCCCGGCCCTTGCCGCCTTGGCGACCGCTTCGCGGGCGTCGGCATGAAGGGCCTCGACGTCCCTGCCCGGCGAATCAACTTCCGGGGCTCGCCGGGATCGGGGCACAAGCAGGCGGTCTTGCGCGTTGAGGTGCTCGTAGCCGAAGCGACCTCGATCACACAGCCAGTAACCGTTG
>CBDUAS010000163.1:0-7692 GCA_965365185.1 uncultured bacterium
GTCAGACCTTCGAGCAGTTGCTCCAGGTCGGCCGCAGTGCTGAGCCGCAAGTAGTGCTCGCCGTCGCTGCCGATGCGGCAGAACGACGGCCGGTCCATGGTCGCGACGCCGTACCGGTAGAGGGCAAACATCTGCAGCAAGGTCGACGGGCTGGACTTCGCCTGCTCTTGGGGTGACAGCTTCTCGAAGGCCTCGATCGCTCCCAGGGTCTCGCACGCCCCGGCGACGTTCGGGAATACGTAGAACGCACCCTTGGGCATGACGCACGAGATCCCGGGGATTTCGTTCAGCTTCTCGACAACGGCTTTGCGCCTGGCGTCGAAGGCCTCGACCATCTCGGCGATAGCTGTTGCGCTGTCCGGGCTCTCGAGGGCGACCCGCCCCGCCTCTTGAATGAACGGAGGGGTGCAAGAGATCAGGTTGATGTTGAAGTTCTTGAACACTTCCGCCTCTTCGACCGTCGGCAGAACCACGTATCCGAGCCGCCATCCGGTCATGGCGTATGACTTGGAATGACCCGAAGCGATCAGCGTGCGCTGCTCCATCTCCGGCTGGGAAGCGATACTCGAGTGAGTGCGGCCGTCGAAGAGAATGTTCTCGTAGATCTCGTCGGAGTAGACGCGGACGTCGGCCGGGGCCTTGTCGCGAATGACCGCGGCCATCTCGGCCAGGGCATCGGGCTCGATCAGTCCCCCGGTCGGATTGGCGGGCGAATTGAGGACGATGACCTTCGTCTTGTCGGTGATCAACGCCGACAGATCGTCCGCGGTCATGGCGAATCCAGCGGACTCCCGCAGCCGCATCGGCACGGGCTTGGCGCCGACGAACGTTACCCAGGACTCGTAGACGGGGAAGCCGGGACTCGGGTAGATGACTTCATCGCCCGGGTTGACGTACGCCAGCATCGTGTACGCAATCGACGGCTTTCCGCCGGGGTGGACGACCACGCGCCGAAAGTCGATGTCCAACCCACGGGTCTCGCTGACCTGGCGGGCGACTGCGCGTCGGAGGGGCTCGATGCCGGCCGGATGGCAGTAGTGACCGTTGCCCGCATCGATCTGCGCCTTGGCCTCAGTGGCAACGTGCGCGGGGGCATCGAAATCCGGCTCCCCGAGGTTCAGCTTGACAACGGTTTGACCATCCGCCTGAACACGAGCGATGTGGTCGGCCAGCTTGAATGCGTTCTCGGTCCCAAGCTGCTGCAGCCGATCTGCAAACACGGTTATCCTCTCGAATCGGTGAACGAGAATGAACACTCAGACCCACCGGGACCGTCGCGAAAAGGAGCCGGTTGGGGCTGCGCGCCGGTACCGCCAAGCCTACCATCGGGCTCGCGGCCAGGCGACTGCGGCGGGTCGCCGAGGGGAGGTCCGATGCGGGGAGTCGCTGCGGCCGATCCAACGAAGAAGTGGCTCACGAGCGTGAGCCCGTGAGCCACGAGAACAGGCCTTCGTCCCACACGGTTGGGGGGCGTTGGCGGGGGAAAACGCCTTACCATCCCGAGGGTTTACAGCCTGTCGACTGATCTGTTACCGGAGTCGAACTCGGGGGGTACTTTAACCAAGTCGGTCAAATTGGGTCAACTCCGGGGCCTGCGTTCGGGCGCCCCTGCGGCAGCGATCGCCGCCGCAGGCGTCGTGCGGCAATTACCCCATCGGCACGTAGCCGACACCCAGGCGGAAAACGAGAATTCCGCCGTTGTACGCAGTGATTACGAGGGCGCAGAGTCCGGTCAGGGCGAGTATCCAGTACGTTCCGGAGTAGCTGCGCGGAAACGAGCCCGGGGCCCGCATCCGCCACGCGGCGCAGACGCTGAAGCACAGCAATGTGGTGATGCCCAGATTGCGGTGCAGGGCGATGGTGTCGAGGACGCGGGGGCCGGGGGCGACGAGCTCGGCGGCGGCGGCATACCCGGAAAGGATCGATAGCGCCGCGGCAACGGTCCCTATCATGAGCGTCCACCAGGAGACGACGCGCAGGTCCCTCTCCTCGACGAGCGAGGCCAGGGCGTCAAAGGCCACCGAGGTGACCAGCAGAGCGACGGCGAAGTCGACGATGATCGGGTGCGGAACCATGGTGCGCACCATCCTACCGGAGTCCCGACGATGACGCTTCGGCCCTGTTCTCCGCTAGCGCATCGTCCCCTTCGGTTGGTTCCGGCGACGGACCTTCAGCCCTTCGCCAGGAGCTCCTCGGCTCGCTGCGGGTCCGCGACCTTGAAGACGCACAGCGCGTTCCCCGATTTGCTGGCGACGGTAACGTAGGCGTAGTCGACGTTCAGGCCAGCTCCCGCGAGTTGCACCGCAACCTTGCCCAGCGCTCCGGGCTCGTCTGCCACCTCGATGCCGAGGACGTCGACAGTGGAGAACGGCAAATCGACGTGTCGCAGCGCTTCCGTGGCCGCCTCGACGTCGTCGACGATCATGCGGACAACGCCGTACTCCGAGGCCTCTGAGGTCGTCATCGCCTGCAGGTTGACGCCCCGCTCCTCCAGCGTATTGCACAGAGTCGCCAGGCGTCCGGGGACGTTCTCGAGAAAGACAGTGATTTGTTTGAGCACGGCCATGGTGGGGTCTCCGTGTTTACGGCAGCTTTTGCAGGCGCTCGGCAGCCGCCTGCAAGGTCTGTCGGCGCTTACAGAAGGCGAATCGGACCTGCTGTGAGCCGCGTTCCGGGGCGTCGTAGAAAGAAGAGCCGGGGACGACGGCGATGCCGATCTCTTCGACGAGAAAGCGGGCGAACGCGATGTCGTCGCGAAAGCCGAACGAGCTGATATCCGCCATCACGTAGTACGCTCCCTGCGGAACGGTGAACCCGAAACCGGAGCGCTCCAGCGCTTCGCACAGGAGATCCCGGCGAGCTCGGTATCCGTCACGCAGCTCGTCGTAGTAGGAGGCGGGTTGCTTGAGTGCCACGGCCCCTGCCTCCTGAAGCGGGGCCGCGGCGCCAACCGTGAGGAAGTCGTGTACCTTGCGGATTGCTTCGGTCGTCTGCGGTTCGGCGATCGTCCAGCCGACGCGCCATCCGGTGACCGAGTAGGTCTTGGACATACCGTTGATCACCACCGTGCGATCACGCATATCGCCGACGGTGATCATCGACCGGTGCGTCAGAGGTGTCTCGGGCTCACCGTACACGATGTGCTCGTAGATTTCGTCCGTGATGGCGATGACGTCGTGTTCGCGGCAAAGCCGGGCGATATCTGCCAACTCATCGGCCGAGAAGACTTTTCCCGTGGGGTTGTTCGGCGTGTTGATGATGATCGCCTTGGTGTGTTCGTTGAACGCCGACTCCAGCTCGGCGAGATCCATGTCCCAATCCGGCGCCCGCAACGATACATAGCGGGGCGTCGCGCCCGAAAGGATCGCGTCAGGGCCGTAGTTCTCGTAAAAGGGCTCGAACACGATCACCTCGTCGCCCGGGTTGATGAGCGCCAGCAACGTGGCAATCATTGCCTCGGTGGCACCGCAGGTGACGGTCAGCTCGCGTTCCGGGTCGATTTGGATGGAGGTCTCGGAAGCCACCTTCGCGGCGATGGCGTCGCGCAAGCTCTTGGCGCCCCAGGTGATGGCGTACTGGTTGATGTCCCTGTTGACGGCGTCGACGGCCGCCTGCTTGATGGCCGCCGGCGCCGGGAAATCCGGGAATCCTTGCGCCAGGTTGATGGCGCCGTGGAGCATCGCCTGACGCGTCATCTCGCGGATTACCGACTCGGTGAACCGTTCCACCTTCGTGGACAGGCGCCGCCGCGCCGATCGGGTTTCGCGGGAACTGTCGCTCAAGGCTCCTCCGTGCTCGAATCGACCTCGCCGAGTCGCTCGCCCACCGTCTTGACGGTCAAGGTATTCGTGCTGCCCGGTCCGCCGACGGGAAACCCCGCGGTTATTACCAGCAGGTCGCCGCGTCGCAGCAGACCGGCAGCCTCGCCCCGGCGCTCGACCTCCAGCAGCATCGATTCGTGGGTGAGCAGCTCTTCGCCCGAAATCGGCACGACACCCCAGACGAGAGTCATCCGGCCGACCGCCTCGATGTGGGTTCCGATGGCGACGATCGGTTGACTCGGCCTGCAGGCGCTGATCTTCACCGCCGTGCTGCCGGTACGGGTCGGAACCACCAACGCAGTGGCGTTCAGCAATCGTGCCACCATGCAGGCGGCGGCGGCGACCGTGTCCGGGACGAGGTGGCGCCGGTGTTCCGGCAGTCGCTGGTAGGTTCCCGGTTTGTAACGTTCCGACTCGGTGGCGACGCAGATTTTCGACATCACCTCGACGGTTCGCGTCGGATGGGTGCCGATGGCAGTCTCCTCCGAAAGCATGACCGCGTCTGTGCCGTCGTACAGTGCATTGGCGACGTCGCTGGTTTCGGCACGCGCCGGCAGCGGCGAATCGACCATCGACAGCAGCATCTGCGTCGCCGTGATGACCGGCTTGGCCGCGTCGTTGGCGGCTTTGATGATTCGCTTCTGCACCTGGGGTACATCCCAGAGCGGTATCTCGACCGCCAGGTCGCCGCGCGCGACCATGACCGCGTCCACGGCGTCGATGATCTCGTCCAGGTTGTTGACGGCCTCGTGCTTCTCGATCTTGGCGATGAGAGGAACGTGTCGGCCGTGTGCCTCCATCGCCCGGCGCGCTGACTCGACGTCTGCACGCGTACGCACGAACGAAATCGCCACGAAGTCCACACCCATGTCGAGGCCGGCGGCGAGGGCCTCGAGGTCGTATTCGGTCATCGACGGAAGCGACAGCGTTCGGGTGGGCAAGTTCACCCCTTTGCGCGAGCCGAGCTTGCCGCCGGCTTCGACCTCGCAGACGATGCCGCGTTCGTCTACCGAGGTCACGCGCAGCCGGATCTGACCATCGGCCAGCAAGATGGGGTCGCCGGGCTCGACCTGTTCGGCGAGCGCCGGCTGATTGATCGATGCCTGGCGCTTGTTTCCGGGGGCGGCGTCGGTCGTGAGGATGAACCGCTTCCCGGCCTTCAGCTTCACCGGGCCCTGAGGAATCTCACCGACACGTATCTTCGGCCCCGGCAAGTCCTGGAGTATGCCGATCGGGCGCCCGGTTTCCGCGGTGATCTCGCGAATCGTCCGAATGCGCCGGCGGTGCCAATCAAGGGTGCCGTGTGAGAAGTTCAGGCGGGCGACGTTCATGCCGGCCTCGACCAGCGCACGAATCTGATCCCGGCTCTCGGTGGCCGGGCCCAGCGTGCAGACGATCTTGGTGCGCCGGAGTGGCGTGGGCGGCGTGGCGATGATGAGCTCTCCCCTGCGGTGACTCGATGTGTGGTCGATGGCAGCGTAGCGACCGTCGGGTGTGAATGCCAGCGTGGTCAAGCAGCTTTTTTGCTAGCATCGCCGGACCATGCCCCGCCACCTTCCGGAACATGCTCCGCCTCCTCATTGATCGCTGGGAACAGTCGATCTTCGCTGCCGACGCCGACGATCGCCGGCCGCAGGAGTTCGCCTGGGGCGCCGAGCAGCTTGCGGACCTGAACAACGGCCGCCACGTCGCCGACCTTGCCGTCTTCGCCGATGAGATGCGCCGGGACAGTGACCGGTTCTATGAGGTCGAAACGATTTCCGGCGTCACGTTTGACGGGTTCCGGCTGTGCTTCGATTCGCCGGTGCCGAGCGAGGATCCGGAGGTGCGGCGGGCTTCGGCGAGGCTGTATCGGGGCCCGGGAGCGGAGCACCCGGCGATCGTTCTGGTGCCGCAGTGGAACGCGGACGAGGACTCGATGGTGGGCGCTTGCAGGATTCTCAACCGTTTCGGTTTCAGCGTCTTGCGAATGACGCTGCCGTACCACGAGGAACGGCGCCCCGCGCGCATGACGCGTGCGGACCCCATCGTCAGCCCGGTGCTCGGCCTGACGCTCAGGGAGGTACGCCGGGCGGTTCTCGAGGTCCGGCTGGCCGTCTCCTGGCTGCGCGGGGAGGGTTATCGGCGCGTCGGTCTGCTGGGTACCAGCCTCGGCTCCTGCATCGGCTTCTTGGCCCTGGCCCATGAGACGGGGATCGATGCGGCGGCATTCAACCATGTGGCGGGGTATTTCGCCGATGTCGTCTGGTCGGGGCTGGCGACGCGGCACGTGCGGGCGAGCCTCGACCAGAATATCGATCTGCAGGAGCTCCGCCGTTGCTGGGCCCCGATCTCACCGGCGCATTTCGCCCACCGGCTGCGGCCCCGGCAGCCGCCGATGTTGCTGGTGTCCGGCGCCTACGATCGCATCTTCCTTCCGCAGCACGGACAGGCCCTCGAGGACGCCTTGTGCGGCGCCGAGGTCGATTACCGGCGCGTCATTCTGCCCTGCGGGCACTACACGCTCGGCCGCCCCCCGTTCTATCTGATCGATGCTTTCCTCATTGTCAGGTTCTTTCGCCGGGCCCTTTCGCTTCGAGCGGGGAGCGGTACGCCGGTCTCCGACCGCGTTCGCACCCGCGGATCGGAAGGGATCAGAACCTGATCGTCACGCCGCCGGAGAGCTCCACGTTGTGGATCCGGGTGTCTTCCACGATGCCGATGACGCGGAGGAACTCCTCGCCGACTTCGTTTACCTTCAACGGCGTGATGTGGTCGCGCAGGTCGACGCGCAATCCGAGAGAGCCGATCGCCGCCTTGAGGCCGCCGCCGATGATGTAGCCGACGGTCGTCTCCCGGGGTACGTCCAACGATTGGAGCTGGATCGAATGGATGCCGATGCCGCCGCCCACGAACGGCGCGATCGGCCCCGGCAGAATCAGGATCTGCAACTCTGCCTCGGCGTAGACAAGATTCGCGTCGAGGTTGCCGAGCCCCGCGATCTGCACCGCGCTGGGGCTGTAAGCGAGGCTTCCTTCCACCGCGAAGGGGAAGGCACTCCAGCCCAGCCTGCCGGCGAAAATGGGCGCGTTCTGGAAACCCTCGGTCAAGTTCTCGGGGCGCACCTGCAGCACGTCGGCAAGTGAGTCACCGATCATCGCGCCGAGCGAGAACGTCAGCTCCGGCCCGGCCGATGCCGGCAGTGGTGGCAGCAGTGTCGCCATCGGCAGAGACAAAAGGCCTGCCAGCAACCAGCGAGTACGCATCGACCCCCCGGACGCACGCAACAGTGAACGCGCGGTCAAGGCTCATCAGGGCGAGGAAAACAAGGTCGATTGTAGCCTTTGGAACTGCCCGGGGGGCTGGAAATGAGCGAGTTTTTGGTGCACTGTGTGGGTCGCGTCAGTGCTGACCACCGCAGCCCATCGCAGCCAAAAGCCCGGTCAGCCGCTGATGTCGTCGTAAGGGGAGGCACCCTGACCGTTATGTAGTGCAGGGGTGTCTTTTTCCCTACGACAGGGGGAGGCATAAGCAAGGGGAGGTGAGTCATGATGCAGGCCGGTCATCTGGCCGAGTCGGGGCTGTCGGAGTTCCTGTGCCGCCCACCGCGCGATGCGGATCGAGATGCGGCACTCCAGGCGGCTGCAGGCGCCTGTCTTTCTGCGCCCGGTGCCCAACGGGGCTGGGCGAAGCTTCGAGCGCAAGAGGCGGAGGCTACCCGCGATCCGACCGCAGCGCGATACCCATACGGCGTCGAGGTTCCGGTGGACCTCGGCGGCGAGGTCTGCGGCACCGTGGGCCTCGAAGCGGCCGAACCGGTCAACGGGCCGGCGCACGAGCTTGCCGCCGCGGTTGCCGATTTTCTGGCGACGTGGGAGGCACGGAGGCGTTT
>CBDUAS010000164.1:0-7689 GCA_965365185.1 uncultured bacterium
GCCTGCGCCATGCCGAGGCTCTGCTCGCCACCGGCGACTCCGCCGCCGCGCGACGGCAGGTGCAGTCGGCGCTCAACGTCAGCGAGCGCCTACAGCTCCGGGCGCTCGAGGCGCAGGCTTACTTCGTGCTGGCACGCATCGACGCGGCCGACGACGACAGCCCCGCGGCGGCACGCCGCTTCGGCCGGGTCGTCACCATTCTCGACGACATCCGGGCGGAGTCCAGCCGCGGCGATCCGCTGCGTCGCGCCGACCTCAGGGCCATGTACGAAGCGGCCAGCACCGGCGCGGGCTCACGATAGCCCGGAGCCCCACCGGCAGCAGCCGGACTCCGAGCCTCGACGCTCGAACGCGAAGTCTCCCGAGCCGGTTCGCCCTACTGGTTCGAGGGCACGAACACGGTGATCGGATCCGACGTGCTGGTGTTGCTCCCATCGGTGCAGACGAGCTGTACCGTGTACGTACGTCCGTTGCCGCTCTGGGCCCGCTCGCTACGCAGGTTGAACGTCTTTTCGCCGGTCACATCGATGTCCGGCGCGATGTCGCCGTCGCCGGTACCGTTCGCGGGCTCACTCGAGGTGATGACGAGCTGGCAGTCGGACTGACAGTCGTCCACGACGTCGTACAGCACCTCGAATGGCACCATCTCGTGGTTCGGTGGCCACATGGTGGCCCCAGAGCCGTCGGCCGCCACATCCGCCTGCGGGTGGCCGAGATCGACGAGGCGGAACCCCGAGATGACGGGGGCCACGTTATCGGCGAGGATCTCGAAGCTCACATCGACGCTGTCGGTCAGCGGGCCGTTGACGTCCCAGCCCTCGTCCGCGACCTGCAGCGATGCTGTGTGGGTCCCGGGCGACAACCCGGAGGTGTCGTGCAGGTACAAGCTCACGCCCGAGCTCTGCTGTACGATGCCGTCGATCGAGAAGGTGTAGTTGGTGATCGAATCCGGGTGGTCGACGTTCCAGTCGTTGTCGAACGAGCCGATGCCGTCGAGCTCCACCGGCACACCGCACTGCGCCGCCTGCGGTGTAACCGTCAGCACCGCCGTCGGCGGCCGGTTCGGGGCGTCTTCCACCACCACCAGGCCCGAGCCCCAGGCGTCACGGCTGCCGGTGGCGCGCGGGTCCAGGGGGTCCGTGGGCACGGGGAACGGATCGTAATCGACCAGGATGTTCTCGCTGAACGGGTTCTGCTCCGGGCCCGGCGGGACGAAATCACCCGGGGAGTACAGCAGTCCGGGATGGTCGAGGCTGGTGAGCGAGAAGAACTGCCAGTTGGCAAGGATCTCGAGAATGTCGTCTTCCGTGCACTGGCTAACCGGCGTGTTCTGCGTGATCCTGATCTCCGTGCAGTTGCCGTTGGCGCCGGGAAAATCGGCACACTGCGTGAACTGGAAGTCCTGCTCGACGATGTCGCCGAGCCCGCCCGCCGGTGACCCGACCGGAAACCCGGTGCGCAGCTCGAACTCCGGCTTCGGCATCAAACGACAGGATACGGTCCAGGTGTCCTGGCAGAGCTGCGTGACTTGGTCCAGGTTGAAGGTGCTGCCGCACAGGTTGACCGTGTTCGACTTGTCGGAGTCCGGCGGGAACACCAGGGTGACGGGCTCCGTGCCGGTCGGCGTCAGGGCGATGCCCAGCGCCGCGCTAAGGTCGCTGCCGCGGGTGTTGACCACGAAGGGCCCGCCGCCGCACACCGGGCTTTCAACCTCGTAAACCGCTCCCCGGCGACCGTTCGACTGCCCCGATGTGGTCAGCCACAGGTCTCCGGACCCATCGAACTCCAGCGAGTTCGGCATGTCGAGCACGTCGATATCGAGACATCCTGTCTTGGTGCCGGAGCGCACTGTCACCGGGTCGCCGGTCACGGGATCCGCAACGATGCTGACTTGCTCCTGCAGCACCTCGATGACGCCGGCGAACTTGGCGGCGACGAACACCTGCGCCTGCAGCGAACCATTGATGTCGGGCACGCCCTTTGTCGCGATCCCGAAACCCTCCCCGGCAGTGAACGCCCAGCGTTCGAACGTGGCGGACGCGTCGATTCGTCCGGCGTTCGGCGCCGGCGTCGCCACCCACACCTCGTTGCCGAAGGTGAAGAACACCCGGCCGTCGAAGTTGACCGCCAGGCCCTGGCCACTGATGCCCCCCACAGAGTCGAGACCGAGCAGCAGCGTCGGCTGACTCGGTGCGGTGGTGATGTTCCGGATGGCCCAGAGCCCGGTCTTGGCGCCACGGCCGCGGCCGCTGCGGGATACGAAAAGAAGATCGTCCCCGGCAATCGTGCAGCCCTTGGGCTGCTCCGGGTCGTTGGGCGAAACCGCGGAGTCGCGATCGTAGACGGTCACGAGTCCGGCGGCCGGACTTGCCGGGTCGAAGCGAAAGATCTCGCTGTTGGACGCGTCGCAGATGTAGAGCCTGCCGTCGCCCGCGAGTGCGATCTCCTCGGGCTTGAAACCGCCGCCCGCGGTGAAGAGCGCGGTGAAGCCCATACCGCCGGGCCCGAGCAGAATCTCGCCTGTCGGCCCGGTGGACACGAACACGTCCGGGCCCGTCTGGGCAAAGGCCGCTGGTGCGGCAAGAAAGAAGAGTGCTACCAGAAAGAATGCAGAAAACGACACTCGGCGACCCATGATGCCTCCTGACGAGGGCCGCGCACCGCGCCACCGAGTTGTTGAAGTGGTCCCCGGGCGCTGCGGCCCGTGTGCTGCCACAAGCGTTGAACCGTCCGATCGTCGGGGGATGCCTGCCGAGTGTCAAGGGGATGCCGGAAGAAAGGCGGCCGCCGCTCCGCTTTCACTCGCGTCGCCTCGCTACAGGCGGTCTTCAACCACGAATTCGACGTTTCAGTGCGCTTGCGTGCCTTCCGGCATCGGCGGCTGGCCACCGCCGACCTCCGACCGCACGATGAGGACGGCTGCCTCTTTCCGGGCAGACCGGAACATGACAGGGTCGGGCTCATCGAGGACACTCGTGTGATATCTCTAGTCCGATGAGATTTCCGATCGGCGGCGCCGTCCTGAAAGTGGCACTCCTCGTGTCTGTCGCAACAGCGTGCGACGTCGGCCGCGACGAGGTTCCTGTCGGACGCGCCGCGGACCCTCGTCCCAACGTCGTCCTCATCCTGGTCGACGACGCCGGGTACGCCGACTTCGGTTTTTCCGGCGACCCGGAGATGCCGACGCCGCACATCGACTCGATCGCCGCCGCCGGCGTGCGCTTCACACAGGGATACAACGCCGCCTCGGTGTGCAGCCCGTCACGGGCAGGCTTGCTCACCGGGCGCTACCCGCAGCGATTCGGCCACGAGTTCAACATCCCCCGGCAGGCACAGCCCGGAGCCGACCTCGACGACATCGGCCTGCCGCTCGCCGAGCGTACCCTCGCGGATGCCTTGCGAGCCGAGGGGTACGCCACCGCCGCGGTGGGGAAATGGCACCTGGGGCTGGCGCCGGCCTTTCACCCGTTGAATCGCGGCTTCGACCGGTTCTTCGGCTTTCTTTACGGGTCGCGGAGCTACTTCCCGCTCGCAGACGCTTCCGATCGCGGCCTGCACCTGTGGCGCGACCTCGAGCCCCACCCCGAACAGGACGGCTACCTCACCGACGTACTCGCGGAGCGGGCAGCGGCGCTCATCGGGGAGCTCCGCGAGCGGCCGTTCTTTCTCTACGTTGCCTTCAATGCCGTGCACACGCCCATGCACGCCAAGCCCGAACACGAGGCGCTGTTCGCCGGCATCGACGACGAGCGGCGGCGCACGCTGGCGGCGATGACGGCCGCCCTCGACGATGCTGTCGGCAGAATCCTCGAAACGCTGCGGGCGCTCCAGCTTGAAGACGACACGCTGTTGTTTTTCGTCAACGACAATGGCGGCGCCACGAACAACGCCTCGAGCAACGCGCCGCTCCGTGGTCAGAAGGGCGACAAGTTCGAGGGCGGAATCCGCGTTCCGTTCCTGGCACAGTGGCCCGGCACTCTTCCCCGCGGTTCCGACTACGACTACCCGATCTCGTCGATGGACATCTTTCCCACGGCGATGGCGGCGGCCGGCGCGGCCGCGCCCGGCAATCTCGACGGCGTCAGCCTCATTCCTTTCGTCACCGGCGAGCTGGAGGGGCCGCCGCACAGAACGCTCTTCTGGCGCCGCGGCGCCCTCGCCGCCGTCCGCTCGGTCGGCGAGGACGGCGACTTCAAGCTCATTCGCGTCGACGGGTCCACGACGTGGATGTTCGACATGGCGGCCGATCCGTACGAGACGGCCAACCTCCTCCAGAGTGGATCGGCGCACGAGAACGAATCGCGAATTCGCGCCTACCTGGAGGGCGCGCTGCAGGATTGGGAGGCGGAGACCCTGCCGCCGTTGTGGCGCACCGACCCCATCTGGACCGCGAGCCAGATCGAGAAGCACACGATCGGAACGGCCCAGCCGCCAATGGTGCCCCTGCGTCCGGGGTACACGCCGACAGCCGCCGGCGCGCCCGCAACCGATATCTACCTCGCCGATCTCACGCTCGCGGACGAACGCTACCGCGTCGGCTCCGTTCGCAACATCACCGATCGCGAGGGCTATGACAACCAACCCGCATTTACCGCGGACGGCAGCGGGCTCTTGTACACGTCGGCGCGAAACCGCTGGCAGACGGACATCTACCGCTACGACATCGAGCGCGGGACGACCCGACAGGTTACCCAGACGGTCGCGAGCGAGTTCTCGGCCACGCCGCTGCCGGGTGGCGGGTTTTCGGCGGTGAACGAATCCGTCGACGGGCAGGTCCTGTGGCGCTACGGCGATGACGGCGGCAGCCGCGGCGCTCTCCTGCCCGACCTGCAGCCCGTCGGCTACCACGCTTGGGGCAACGACAGCCTGCTCATCATGTTCGTGCTCGGCAACGGCGCTCCTGCGACGCTGCAGCTCGGCGACCTGCGAGAGGGGAGCACCGAGGTCATCGCCGAGAATCCGGGGAGGTCGCTACACAAGGTGCCCGGGCGAAACGCGGTGAGCTTCGTGCGCAAACTGTCGGAGGACGAATGGTGGCTCGAGATCCTGGAGCTCGACTCACGAGAGGTCGTCCGCTGGGGCCGGACGCTGGCAGGCCGCGAGGACTACGCCTGGACGCCGCGCGGCTCCGTCATCATGGGAGACGGTGCGAAGCTCTTTCAGCGACGCAGCGGCGGCGAGTGGGAGCAGATCGCCGACCTGGGGAGCACCGGCGTCGGCGACATCTCCCGCCTCGCGATCAACGGCTCCGGCACCCTGATCGCCATCGTCGGCAATCGCTAGTGCTCGTGGACCGCAACGGAAGAGTCGACGGGGCGTCGTGAGAACGCCATGGGCCTGGTTGCGACGGGAACCGGGACCGCCAGTAGCTCTTGCCGCCGGCGCCGGATAGATTCCCGGCATGGATTCGGGCAGACGAATCTCCGAGATCATCGATGCTGGCCCGCTGCCGGCCGACCGGTTGTTGGCGATCGGCAGCGCCCTCGCAGAGCTCGTGGCCGCAGCCCACGCCGCGTCAGCGCCGTACGGCGGCCTCAGCCTCGCAAGCGTCTTCGCAAGCGCCGATGGCGCCGTGCGCCTGCTGGACAACGCCCACGCGCCGATCTCGGCGCGCCGCGAGGACGATCTCTTGGCTGTCGGCATGCTGCTGTACGCGATGGCCACCGGCACGGTTCCGTATCGCAACCTGGGCGGCGCCGAAGGCGGTGAGCTTCCCCCCTCCCCTATCGAGATCAACCCACGCCTCCCGTCCGGGCTCGTGCGACTCATCCAGCGGTGTGTGCATCCACGGCCGACCGAGCGCTTCGGCACCGCGGAAGAGATCCATCAGGCGCTGCGTGAGGTACGCCGCGCGCCCGGAAGCCTCGATTCCCTGCTTCCTGCCGAGCACGTCTCGTCCAGTGCCGGTCTCGAGCCTCCCCCCCGGCCTCCCGCAGACGAGCGGGACGAGGCCGGGCCCGAGGAGCCACCGGAAGCCGACCAGGCGGGGCTGCCCTTTGGCGGCTGAGCGCCGCACCCGCACCGCAACCTGATCCCGGCGGTCGGGTCGCCCCGAATCAGCGCCGTGCGAGCGAATCGAGCGACCGGGCAAGTTGCTCCAGGCCGCCCCTGAGGACGTCGAAATCGCCGCCGAAGGCGATGCGAAAATGAGCCGGGGAGTCGAAGAAGCGCCCCGGGACGATCGCGGTGTCGAAATCCCGCAGCGACATCTCCACGAAAGCGGCGGCATCGTCGGTGTCGCGAAGGCGCGGGAAGGCAAACGTTCCCCCCGCCGGCCGCACCCAAGCGAGATCGCGACGCGACTCCACGAAGGCCTCTAGGCGGCGCAGCCCGGGACCCAGGATCGAGCGCGCCCGCGCCGCCAGCGCCTCGATGTGCTGGAACGCGACGTACGCCATGACCTCGGCGGGGAAGCTGCCGACGGCATCGACGGCACCACGCACCCGACCGACTGCGGCCGCGACCTCGGGGGCCGCCAGAACCCAGCCGGCGCGCAGTCCGGCGAGCCCGTATGCCTTCGTCAAGCTGCTCGTCGAGACGATCAGATCCGAGCGATTGGCCGCCGGCAGCGGTCGCGGCGAAAGGGTGTCGAGGTAAACCTCGTCTACCAGCACGTGCACACCGTGGTGCTCAGCGATGCCCGCGACGGCGTCGAGCTCGTCGTCGTCGAGCATCGCGCCGCTGGGGTTATGGGGACGCGTCAACACGATCAGCCTCGTCTTCGGCGTCACGGCGGCGGAAACTCGCTCCGCATCGACGGCGAAACCGTCTTCGAAGCTGCGCTCGAAGCGGTTCACCTCGGCACCGAGGAGACGGGCCGCGCCGAGCAACGGGTCGTACGCCGGCTGCTCGACGAGCACCTCGTCGCCCGGCGCCAGGAACGCGGCCATGACGAGGAAATTCGCACCCGACGCCCCGGGCGCCAGGACGACCCGGTCGGTGCTGGTGGCGTAGTGGGCCGCGATCGACTCGACGAGCGGCAAGAACCCGCGGTCGTTGTCGCCGTTCGGCTGGATGAGCCCGAGTGCTCCCGGCAGTTCATCGATGGTGCAGGGGACCAGGTTGCTACCGCACAGGTCGAAGCGCGGTCGCGGGTGGTCCTTGGCCCACTCCATGTAGGGAGCCCAGACCCGGGCCAGTCGCGGGTTCTCCGCGCCGTTCATCCGTTCCCCCGCGCTCGTGATCCCATCCCGCCATTCCAGTAGAGGAATGCCGGCACACCGGTCGCCAGCAGGACCATCCCCACCACCGACTGCAGCGGGCTGGACCACAGGACGCTGGCGATGATCAGCAGTGCCGCCGCCACCATCACGCCGGGGACGATCGGATAGCCGAGCGCCGCGTAGGTTCCGGCCGGGCGGCCGGCGAGCGGCAGCTTCCGGCGAAACACGAACAGGCTCGCGGCGGCGGCGCCAAAAAAGATCCAGTCGGCGAAGACCACGTAGTCGACGAGCTGCGCGTAGGTGCCGGTGAGCGCCAGGCCGATGGCCCACGACGATTGGATGACGATGGCGAGGGACGGAGTCTGATAGCGGGGGTGCAGGCGGGCGACACGTTCGAAAAAAACGCCGTCGCGCGCCATGGCGTAGTAGACACGTGTCGGCGCCAACACTGTCAGGTCGAGAAAGCCGAAGGTGGACACGGCGATGGCGGCTGCGATGAAGCGATCTCCCGCGGGGCCGAAGACCC
>CBDUAS010000165.1:0-7687 GCA_965365185.1 uncultured bacterium
TGTGCAGTGAGGATCTGGATGTCATCCCAGTGCGGCAGGTCCTTGCGCGGCACGCCCATGGCCGCCATCTCGCCGTGGTGACCCGACAACCCGTTGCGGGCCAGCGCGTGGATGCGGGCGACGGTCGGCTCCTCCGGCGTCGGTTTGGCCGTGGGCGGCTCGTCACCGCCGGGCTCTTCCGGGACCGGGTCACCGACCTCGAGATCGGCGAGGCGGGCGTGGGTTCCGTCGCAGTAAGGAGGGTTGGAGGTGCCCTTGCAGCGGCAAAGATGGACGCTGGCGCTCTCCTCGGCCGTGAACTCGAGCGGTGTCATTCCTGTTCCAGCGTGGGAACCATCACAGAACGGCTGGTTGTTCGACCGGCCGCAGCGACACCAGGTGTAGCTCTTGCCTTCCTCGACCTCGACACTGGAAGGGGACTTGGCGGCGACGATCGCTGCGTCGTTCATGAAGGTTCTTCCTCCGGCTTCTGTGACGTTGCGACGCCGCGGCGTAGCAGCGTCGTGGTCTCGAACGGCGGCCCAATGAGGGCCGCCGTTCTCCTTTTGGCCGGGCTGCTCTCGAGACCTTGCGAGTACCGAAACGCGTACTGCAGCTTCACGATGAGCCGGTTGTAGTCCCGCCGCCTGCGGTATCAGGCCAGGTCGAACCGATCGAGGTTCATCACCTTGTCCCACGCAGCCACGAAGTCGCGCACGAATTTCTCCTGCGAGTCGTCGCATGCGTACAGCTCCGCGATCGCCCGAAGCTGGGAATTCGACCCGAAGATGAGATCCACGCGCGTACCGGTCCACTTCAGATCGCCGGTCGCACGGTCGCGACCCTCGAACACGTCTTCGGCTTCCGAAGCCGCCTTCCACGTCGTGCCCATGTCGAGCAAGTTGACGAAGAAGTCGTTGGTGAGCGTTCCGGGCCGCTCTGTGAAGACGCCGTGCCGCGACTGCTCGAAGTTCGCGTTCAAAGCCCGCATGCCGCCGACGAGCACGGTCATCTCCGGGGCGGTCAGCGTCATGAGCTGCGCCCGATCGACCAGCAGCTCCTCTGCCGAGACGGAGTACTGGGCCTTGAGGTAATTGCGGAACCCGTCAGCGATGGGCTCGAGCACATCGAACGCCTCCGCATCGGTCTGCTCCGCCG
Source organism: uncultured bacterium (assembly GCA_965365185.1). GTDB lineage: Bacteria > Acidobacteriota > UBA890 > UBA890 > UBA890 > CBDCGW01. Next base: position 1,138 of record CBDUAS010000165.1, read on the forward strand.
ACGCATCCGTGCGCCCCGGTGCGAAGGGAACCTCCACGTCCTGCCCGGCATCCTTCGCGGCCTGCTCCACCGCCGCACACCCACCGAGGACGATCATGTCGGCGAGCGAGACCCTCTTCCCGTCCGACTGACCATCGTTGAACTCCCGCTGGATCCCCTCGAGGGTTTCGAGCGCTTTCGCTAGCTGGGCCGGCTGGTTGACCTCCCAGTCCTTTTGCGGCGCCAGGCGGATGCGCGCGCCGTTCGCTCCCCCGCGCTTGTCGGAGCCGCGGAACGTGGCCGCCGACGCCCAGGCGGTGTAGACGAGCTCGGCGATGGAAAGCTCCGATGCGAGGATCTTGGCCTTGAGGGCGGCGATGTCGTCCGCGTCGATCAGCTCGTGGTCGACTGCGGGGACGGGATCCTGCCAGAGCAGCTCTTCCTCGGGGACCAGCGGGCCGAGATAGCGGGAGCGCGGGCCCATGTCGCGGTGCGTCAGCTTGAACCATGCGCGGGCGAACGCATCCGCTAGCTCATCCGGGTTCTCGTGAAAGTGCTTCGAAATCGGCGCGTAGATCGGGTCCTCCCGCAGCGCGATGTCGGTGGTGGCCATCATGGGAGCGTGCCGTTTCGAAGGGTCGTGTGCATCCGGCACTGCATCTGCCGCCGACTCATCTTTCGGAGTCCACTGCCACGCCCCGGCAGGGCTCTTCACCAGCTCCCAGTCGTAGCCGAACAGTGTGTCGAAGTAGCCGTTGTCCCACTGCACCGGGTTGGGAGTCCATGCGCCTTCCAGGCCGCTGGTGATCGTGTCGCTGCCCTTGCCGCTGCCGTGGCTGCTCATCCAGCCAAGGCCCTGCTCTCCGATGTCGGCGCCCTCGGGCTCGGGACCGACGAGCGACGCGTCGCCGGCGCCGTGGCATTTGCCGAACGTGTGCCCACCGGCGATGAGCGCAACGGTCTCCTCGTCGTTCATGGCCATGCGCCCGAACGTTTCGCGGATGTCCTTGGCGGCGGCCAGCGGATCCGGTTCTCCGTTCGGCCCCTCCGGGTTCACGTAGATGAGACCCATCTGCACGGCGGCGAGAGGGTTCTCGAGCTCCCGGTCGCCCGAATAGCGCTTGTCTCCGAGCCACTCCGACTCGGGCCCCCAGTAGATGTCTGCCTCCGGCTCCCAAACGTCCTCGCGGCCACCGGCGAACCCGAAGGTCTCGAACCCCATCGACTCCAGCGCGCAGTCGCCCGCGAAGATCATCAGATCGGCCCAGGAGATCTTGTTGCCGTACTTCTTCTTGATCGGCCACAGCAGCCGGCGCGCCTTGTCGAGGTTGGCGTTGTCGGGCCAGCTATTGAGAGGTGCGAAGCGTTGGGTGCCCGTGGATGCGCCGCCGCGACCATCGCCGATACGGTAGGTGCCTGCGCTGTGCCACGCCATGCGGATAAAGAGCGGCCCGTAGTGGCCGTAGTCGGCCGGCCACCAGTCCTGCGACGTGGTCATCAGCTCGAAGAGGTCCTTCTTGAGGGCTTCGAGGTCGAGCTTCTTGAACTCGTCCGCATAGTTGAACTCGTCCCCCGTCGGATCGGACAGCTCCGAGTGCTGGTGCAGGATCGAGAGGTTGAGCTGGTTGGGCCACCAGTCGCGATTCGACGCCCCCCCCGCGGTCGTGGGTATGCGATCCCCGTGCATTACCGGGCACTTGCCTTCGTTTCCGACAGTCTTTTCGTCCATGGCTGTTTCCGATCGTGGCTGCGTTGAATGAAGCGCGTGGGGGGTCAAACAACGAGAAAAGCCTGGAGGGCAATCCAGCTTCATGGCTCGCTCGAAGATAAGGTACCAAAAAACCACCGCGGCTTCTGATTGCCTGATTCCGAGCCGCCAGGGGCGCGCCTCCTCGGATTGACATCGTCTGAAATGAGGCCGAAGATCGCGCTCATCTCTTTCGGATCCGAGGATCGGTTCAGCATCGAGGTCAGCGCATGAGATTCCGTCAGCCTTTCCTTTGCTCGGCGATCACGGTTTTCGTGATTCTGCTCGCTAGCAGCCACGCGTATGCGCAACGGGCGCCTGACGGAGACCGTCACGAAGCGCCCTTCGTGACATCGGACACGGCGACGCTGCGCGCCACCCTCGTATTTCCCCTGGGCGAGTACATCTACAAGTCTTCGGCGATGGGGCAGGGAATGCCGTTCTTCTCCATGGGTCAACCGCCCGGCGTCATCGCCGAGTACCGGGCGATGATCGACCTGTTGAAGCTCGCCGGCGTCGAGGTCCTCGACGTCCGCGAGCTGCTGCAAGAAGCGATCGACGCCGCTCGACAGTCTGGCGAGCTCGAGGAAGCCATGCGAGCGATCTTCCCCGGCAGCGCCGATGCGATCGTACAGCGGCTCGACGAGATCGACGCCGACAGCTTGCTGTTCCTGCGCGATGACCACGTCTACATGGACCAGGACGACGGCAGCGTTGCGCCGCTATTCCCCGGATTCGCATCCTTGTACTGGGCCCGCGATTGGGCGGCGATGACGCCTCACGGGGTCGTCATCGGCAACAGCCGTCGCTTTACCCGATCGCTCGAGAACCGCCTGGCGACGTTCCTGTTCGCTCACGCCGAGAGGCTGCGGGATTTCCCGGTTGTCTTCGATGCCGGTGCTGAAGGGGTAAACCTCGACGGCGGCGACCTCATCGTTTTCGACGAAGACACCATCCTGCTGGGCGTCGACAACCGCACCAGTCGCGAGGCCGCCCCGCTGCTGGCCCGCAAGCTCGACATGGACGTGGTGGCGGTGGCGCTGCCCTCTTGGGACGAGCGCTCCGGGTTGAGTCGGCAGCTCCTGCACCTGGATACGACGTTCAACCTCGTCGATCATCGCACCATCGTGACGACACCGTACTTCCACGAGAAGCGCTACGCGGACAGCAACCCTGTGGCGCGGATGCTGGCGGGTTTGGGCAAGCAGGCCGAAGCCTGGAACACCGTAAACGAGACCGACGAGCTGACCGACGAGAACGTCGAGTACATCCGCAAGACGGTCGAGCAGATGCCCGAGATCGGCAAACTGACGGTGTACGCGGCCGGCACCGGCGACGAGCGGACGCTCGATGACGAGCTCGTCGACCTCATGCGCGAGAAGGGCTACGAGGTCGTGCCGGTGGGCGGCGCGCGGGGCGATGAGCACGAGACCAAGTGGGCGATCGAGCGCGCCATGTACGAGCTGCGCTACCAGGGAGCCAACGTGGTGCAGCTCGGGCCCGGGCGCGTGGTTGCCTTCGAACACAACGTTGCTACCAACCAGGCGCTGCGGGATGCCGGCATCGAGGTCTTCACCTTTCCCGGGGAGTTGATCTCGATGCGCGGCGGCGGCCCGCACTGTCTCTTGATGCCGCTGGTGCGGCGAGACTGATGGACGCGGGCCGCCGCGCGTGGCATTTTTCTGGGCGCTCTCCGAACTTCCGCGAGGTGAGACATGACTTCAGAACCCGCTGATCTTCCTGCCCACGACGCGCTGCTCGATATCGGCGACACGCTGTGCGGCGAGCTGGCGTTGAAGCTCAAGATCGAGCTCGGCAAGCTGGAGCCCGGACAGGTCGTCAAGGTGATCGCGCGCGACCCGGCGGCGCCGCAGGACATCCCCGCCTGGTGCCAGCTCACCGGGCACCCGATGCTGCGCGTCGATCATCCCCATTATTGGATCCAACGAAAACCGGAGTGAGGATTTGCCATGCCTGGAAAGTTCGTAGTCTCGTGTTCCCGCGCCAAGGACGACGAGGATCGCGCAACCGTTTCGTTCACTCTCGCCAACGCCGCGGTGGGCTCCGATCAGGAGACCGTCGTGTTCTTGAGCAGCGAGGGCGTGCGCCTGGCGGTCAAAGGTTATGCCGATGACATCAACGTCGAAGGGCTGTCGCCCCTGAAAGACCTGATGGCCAACTTCGCCGCCGCCGGCGGCAAGATCTACGTCTGCCTTCCGTGCTTCAAGAAGCGCGGCCTGGACGAGAACGACATCGTCGACGGGGCAGTGATCGTCGGCGGCACCGCGCTCGTCGCGTTCATGGCGGAAGGCGCCGCGAGCGTCAGCTTTTGAGGCGAATCTGCAGCGATCTGCGGCACGTTTGATCGCAGCGATAGAAAGGAGCGCGACGTGGAGCTCGGCGCATTTTCCATCAGCCTCGCGGTCAAGGACATCGAGGCATCCCGCGAGTTTTACGAAAAGCTCGGCTTCGCGGTGTTCGCCGGCGATGCCTCGCAGAACTGGCTGATCCTGAAGAACGGCGAGCACACGATCGGCCTGTTCCAGGGGATGTTCGAGAAGAACATCCTGACCTTCAATCCGGGCTGGGACAGCAACGCGCAGAAGCTCGACACGTTCACCGACGTGCGCCAGCTCCAGCGTGAGCTGAAGGCGCGCGGCGCAACGCTGGAGTCCGAGGCCGACGAAGGCACGGAAGGGCCCGCGAGTTTCGTCGTCATCGACCCGGACGGCAACCCGATTCTCGTCGACCAGCACGTGTGAGCCGCAATGCGGCCCTACCTCACGACCGGTGATCAACGTCGAGGTGTGCTCCGATCACCTGAAGACCGCGCCGCCGTTGCCGTCAACCGTACTCGGTGCGGCGATCGACCCGGGCTTCGAGGCGCTGATCCTGCGTTGCCTCGAAAAGCGGCCCGAAGACCGGCCGCGCAACGGCGCCGTCCTCGCCGAAGCTGTCGGGCAACTCGAGTTGGACGCCTGGAGCGCCGAGGATGCGCGCACGTGGTGGCGCGACTTCCGAGCAGGGCGCGAGGATGCGATCGAAGCCAAGCCGACGGGGCGGACACAGCTCGCGATCGACGTGGAGGGGCGGAACTGATCCAGCGTGTGCACAGTTCTCGGCAGGCAGATCCCGTTCCGGATACGATCGAAGGCTCGGCTGCTCGCGCTTGTGGCACGCGCGGCTGATCGCTGACCAGGCGCCTGGGCCGCTTGCGGCACAGGCAGAGGAACAAAGCATGCAGAAGCTGACAGGTCGATGGCCTGCAGCCGCCGTCGCGACGCTCTCCTTGCGGTTCGGAGAGCTGATAGAAACGGCGGTTTCGGCATGATCCACCCGCAGCGCGGCCGCGACCTCAACGACGATCCTCCGGCGGACGGCGCCTTCGTCCTGTATTGGATGCAGCAGTCGCAACGCGCCGGCTTCAACCACGCGCTGGAATACGCCATCCGGGAGGCCAACGACCGAGGCCAGTCGGTTGTCACCGGCTTCGGGCTGATGGACGACTACCCGGAGGCGAACGCGCGACACTACGCGTTCCTGCTCCAGGGCTTGCAAGACGTCGACGAACGGCTCGGACAACGACAGATCAAGTTCGTTGTACGGCGCGGCCCGCCGGACGAGGTCGCCCTGGGCCTGGCTGCACGGGCTTCCGTCGTGGTCTGCGACCGCGGCTACCTGAGACATCAGACGAAGTGGCGTCGCAGAGTAGCGCGTGAGGCCGGCCGGCGGGTCGTCGAGGTGGAAGGGGACGTCCTGGTGCCGGTCGACGTCGCCTCCACGAAACAGGAATACGCGGCGCGGACCTTCCGTCCGAGGCTGCAGGCGCATCGGGACGAGTTCCTGAAAGGGCTGTCGGAGACGGCGCCGAAGGTCGATTCGCGGCGGCTGTCGATCGACGGCGACGTGGACCTCTCGAATGTCGACCGTGCTTTGCGCGGCCTGAAGCTTGATGACTCCGTCCCTCCGGTGCGACGTCTGCGTGGCGGGAATACACAGGCTCGTCGGATCCTGACGAGGTTCTTGCGCAGTCGCCTCGATGGGTACGACGAGAGGCGGAACGAGCCCGGCGCATGGCACACGTCGCTTCTGAGCCCGTACCTGCACTTCGGGCACATCTCGCCGGTGGAGGTGGCATTGAAGGTGCAGCAAGCCGCGTCCGGTAGCGAGGACGATCGCCAGGGCTACCTGGAGGAGCTCCTGGTGCGCCGCGAGCTGGCTGTGAACTTCGTCCACTACCAGCGCGATTACGACACGTATGGATGCTTGCCGGAGTGGGCCCGGGATTCGCTTGCCGAGCACCGCGAAGACCCGCGTCCCCACGTCTACACGCGCGCCGAGTTGGAGGCGGCCGAGACCCACGATCGTTACTGGAACGCCGCGATGCGCGAGATGGTCCACACGGGGTTCATGCACAATTACATGCGCATGTATTGGGGCAAGAAGATCCTCGAGTGGTCCCGCACGCCCGAGCACGCCTTCCGCACCGCCCTCGCCCTGAACAACAAGTATTTCCTCGATGGTCGCGATCCCAGCTCGTTCGCCAACGTTGCCTGGTGCTTCGGGCTCCACGATCGCGGTTGGCCGGAGCGGGAGATCTTCGGCAAGGTCCGCTACATGAACGACCGCGGTCTGGAGCGCAAGTTCGACATGGAGCGCTACGTCGAGGGCGTCGACGCGCTCGTCGAAGACGAAACCGATCAGGACCGTGACACCTCCACCGCGGCAGGACGCCGCGGATAACCGATGCCGCCCGCTACGGCAGGACACCGCGGATAACCGATGCCGCCCGCTACGGCAGGACACCGCGGATAACCGATGCCG
>CBDUAS010000166.1:0-7654 GCA_965365185.1 uncultured bacterium
GAGTACACGGTCGTTCCCGCCGTGGCGCTGGCGCGGATCCCCGACGAGTTGCCGATGACGGATGCCGCGCCGCTGCTGTGCGCCGGCATCACCACCTTCAACGCATTGCGAAACTGCGGCGCGCGCTCGGGCGACCTGGTGGGCATCCAGGGCCTCGGCGGACTCGGGCACCTCGGCGTGCAGTTCGCCCGCGCCATGGGATTCGAGACGGCGGCAATCTCGCGCGGTCGCGACAAGGAAGATTTCGCCCGCCAGCTCGGCGCGCATCACTATATCGACGCCGCCGGCGACGACGTCGCAGCGCGCTTCGGTGAGCTCGGCGGCGCCCGGGTGATCCTGGCCACGGCGCCCAACGCCGCAGCGATCTCCGCCCTGGTGCCCGCCCTCGGTGTGGAAGGCACTCTGCTCGTGGTCGCTGCCGCGTTCGAGCCCATGGAGGTCAGCGCGTTGGACCTGATAACGCGCGACGCCCGCATCCAAGGCTGGGCCTCCGGTACCGGCATCGATTCGGAAGAAACCATGGCGTTCGCCACCGAGCATGGCGTCAAATCGATGAACGAGGTATTCGACTTCGCGGACGCTGAGGCCGCCTACGGCAAGATGCTGGACGGCAGCGTTCGGTTCCGCTCGGTGCTGCGGATCGCCGAGGATCAGTAGACGCGCAGCGGACCCTGGGTGGACGCCGCCGAAACACACGACGTCCCGCCGACGATGACCGGGCAACCGATCCGGGGTCGGTGACGCGCCTCCCGTGGTTGCGCCCGGGCGTCGCAACGGTTCACCATTTCCCGATCCGCGTCGCCTCCCACCGGACGAGCGATCCCCCGTGCTCCACCAATTGTTTGTCTTCATGCTGTTGCTGCCGTTGCCGCAGGCAGGCGACGGTCCGTACGACGTCGTGTTCGACGAAGTGCGCGAAGGCATCTGGATGGTCTCTCGACCGGATCCTTATCGCTCGCCCGTCTTCGGCAACGTTACCGTGATCATCACGGACCGAGACGTCGTTGTTGTCGACGCCGGCTCGTCACCTCGCGCGGCACGCAGGATCATCGGCAAGATCCGCGAGCTCACCGACCTGCCGGTCAGCACGCTGGTCAACACCCACGGACACGAGGATCACGTGCTCGGCAACCAGGTCTTCGTGGAGGCCTACCCCGACATCCAGCTCGTCGCCCGCACCGGCACCCGGGATTATCTCGAGAGCGGTCGGGTCCAGGCGCGGGTGCGGGCGTTCTCTCGCGCAATGGCCGCCGCACAGGAGGCGGGAGAATACGAGGCTGCCCGGGTGGCACGCCGCGGCCTGAACGGCGATGCGCAGGTGGCAGAGCACTTGCGACGCTACTATCAACGAGACATCTACGCGGTGCGCAACGAGTATCGCGACGTGCGCGTCGTCGCTCCGCAGAGGGTCTTCGAAGGGCGGATGGTGCTCGAACGACCCGGGCGCACGATCGAGTTGCTCGACCTTGGCTTCGGCAAGGCGGGATCGGACGTCGTCGTGTTCATCCCGGAAGAAAGGCTGGTCATCGCCGGCGACATCGTCACGCATCCGATACCGTACGGATTCGCCCGCCTGCAATCGGAATGGCTGGCGTCCCTGCAGCGCCTGCGCCGGCTCGAGTTCGACGACGTTATTCCGGGACACGGCGAGGTCTTGGTCGACGCCGACTACGTCGACGACGTCATTGCCCTGGTCGAGTTCGAGCTCGAAGCCGTGCGCGAGACGGTACGCTCCGGCCGGGACGCCGATGCGGCCGCCTGGGACATTACCTTCGCCGGCTGGGCGGAGCGCTTCGTTGGCAAGGATGCACTGGGGCGCTACTACTTCAACGAGTGGTTCGTGAAACCGGCGGTGACCCGAGCCCACACCGAGCTGTCGGGGCGCTGGTAAGCTCTCAACAGACTCGAGAGCAACGGCCATGGACGTTGATGTCGCCCGAACCCTTGGTGAGGCGCTTGCCATCGGCGTGCTCGTGGGTGCCGAACGTTACCGCGGGCGCGCTCCCGGCGAAGTCTCCTTCGCCGGCCCGCGCACGTTTGCCGCCATCGGCCTGCTCGGCGGCGTGTGCGCCGTCACGGAACAGGTCGCCTTCGCCGTCGTCACCTTCGCGGCAGTCGCCGTACTCGTGGCCATCGCCTACGCCCGAGACAGCGCCGAGCACGTCGGCTCCACCACCGAGGTGGCCGTCCTGCTGACCTTTTGGCTCGGCTATCTGACGCGTAACTACGAGACGGCAGCCATCGGTGCCGGCATCGTGCTGGCCATTCTGCTGGCCTCGAAGCGCCCGCTGCACGACTTCGTTCGCGGCAAGATCAGCGAAACCGAGTTTTCCGACACACTCAAATTCCTCGCCGTCGTCTTTGTCATCTATCCGCTCCTTCCGGACCGGGGAGTGGGGCCCTACGGATTCTTCAACCCGCGCCAGGCGTGGACGTTCGTCGTCCTGTTCTCCTTCATCGGCTATGCGGGCTACTTCCTGATCCGGGTGGTCGGCCCCGGACGTGGGTTGCTCGGCTCCGCCCTCATGGGAGGGCTGGCTTCGACCCCGGCACTGACCGTGTCGATGGCCCATCGTGCGCGCGACGATCCGGAGCATTACCGGATGATCTCGGCCGCTGCGGTGCTCGGCAACGCAGTGCAGTTTCCACGCCTTCTGCTGCTGTTGTTGATCGTCGACGAGGCCCTGGCTGCCTTCATCGCTCCCATGCTCATCACGATGCTGATCGTCGGCGTCGCCGTGGCCTGGGTAATCACCCTCACGGCGCTGAAGAGCGACGACGAGACGGGGTTCGAGATCCAGCTTCGTAACCCCTTCTCATTTCTTCCGGCACTGCGATTCGCCGGTTTCCTGGTGGCCTTCCTCTTGCTCTCGCGGGTGGCCCTGGCCTACTGGGGCGAGGGCGGCGTGCAGTTGATGGCCGGCCTTACCGGGTTGGCCAACGTCAGTGTCATCGCACTTTCGCTCCCGGAGCTGACCAACGAAGGTGGCCTGCCCGCCTCCGGGGCCGCCGCGGCGCTGCTGCTCGCGATCGCCACGAACGCGCTGACGAAGTGGCTCCTGGCGCTGCTCAACGGGCCCCGGAATATGGCGTGGTGGCTCGGGGCCGGCCTGGCCTCGATGGTCGCTGCCGGCGCAGCGTACCTGCTGATGGTGGCCTGAGTCGAAAGCGCAGGCAGGTTACAGGAGATTGGCGATTGCCCAGACGACGGCAGCTATTGCCATTGTCGCCATCATCGCGATTCTCTGGCGTTCGATCTCGGTCATCACGAAGTCCTGACGGCCGGGCATCCTGCCCCGGCCCCGCAGCTCGGGAAGCGCGTATATCCTTTACGACGCACGACGGTGCCCCCGGGTTGCGTCGAAAGCGAAAAAACTTGCGCCGGGCGGCGTCAAGCGGAGGCGCCGGTGCTCGGCAGGCTGTTGCGCTGCCGGCCGCTTTCAACATTCGCTCATCAACGACAGGCCAAGAGAGAAGAGAGACACGAGACGATGAAGAGAACCCACGCTGTCACGCTGCTCGCAGCCGTGACCTTGCTGATCGGGGGCGGGCTCGTCGTCGCGGCCGCGCCGGGCGGGACGGCGCGCCCGGCTGCCGAGGTCCAGGAGCAAGCCCTGGTGCTGCGGCCGGCGCAGGTCTTCGATGGCGAGACGATGCAGCGTGACTGGGTCGTGGTGGTACGTGAGGAACGCATCGTTGCCGCCGGCCCGCGGGACGAGATCGCGTTGCCGCCGGAAGCCAACGAGCTCGACCTACCCGGCCTCACGCTTCTGCCCGGACTGATCGAGGGCCATTCACACGTTTTGCTGCACCCCTACAACGAGACACCGTGGACCGACCAGGTGCTGCAGGAATCGCTCGCAGAACGCACCGCGAGAGCCGTCAATCACGTGCGCGAGACGCTGATGGCCGGGGTGACCACAATCCGTGACTTGGGAACCGAGGGCGCCGGATACGCCGACGTCGGCATCAAGGCGGCGATCGAAAAGGGCGTGATTCCCGGCCCCCGCATGATCATCACCACCCGCGCCATCGTCGCCACCGGCAGCTACAACCCCAAGGGCGCTCCCGAGCTCACCTTACCGAAGGGCGCGGAGGCCGCCGACGGCTACGACGACCTCGTCCGCGTGACCCGGGATCAAATCGGTCGCGGCGCCGACTGGATCAAGGTCTACGCCGACTACCGATGGGGGCCCGACGGCTCCGCGCAACCGACGTTCACCGAGGATGAGCTGCGGACCATCGTGGACGTGGCCGCCAGCTCCGGCCGCTACGTCGTTGCGCATGCGGCAACTGCGGAGGGCATGCGCCGTGCCGCTGAGGCCGGAGTGCGCACCATCGACCATGGTGACGGCGGCACGCGCGAGGTCTTCGAGCTGATGTCCACGCGTGGCATTGCACTCTGCCCGACGCTCGCGGCGGGACACGCGATCACGCAATACGCCGGCTGGCGACCCGCCATCGACCCCGAGCCGGAGCGTATCCGCCGCAAGCGGCAGAGCTTCGCCCTGGCGCTGGAGGTCGGCGTACCCATCTGTTTCGGCGGTGACGTAGGCGTGTACCCGCACGGGGACAACGCTCGCGAGTTGGAGCTCATGGTGGAGTACGGCATGGATCCGGCAGCCGCCGTGCGCGCGGCGACGAGCGGCAACGCCGGGTATTTCGATATCGACGATCGTGTGGGCACGGTACGCGCCGGGCTGCTCGCCGATCTCATCGCGGTCGAAGGAGACCCGACAACTGACATCTCGGCGTTGCGCGAGGTCCGCCTGATCATGAAGGGCGGGCAAGTCTACAGGAGGCCTTGAACCATGGGTGAACCGGGTGAACATCCGGCCGCCGCGGGTAGCAGCGCGCTCAACGAAAGCCTGGCGATCCGAGGCGTGATCGAAACGACGATGTGTTGCCGCGACCTCGAGGCGGCCGAGGCTTTCTACACAGACATTCTGCGGCTGGACGTCTTCGCGCGCGACGAGGGCCGACACGTCTTCTTCCGTTGTGGCGACGGAATGTTGCTGTTATTCAATCCCGAGGACACTTCGAGCAGGGTGACGACGGTTGCAGGCTCTACCATGCCCCTGCACGGCACCACCGGGGAGGGCCACGTCGCCTTTCGCGCCGAGGACGAAGAGATTGACCGGTGGAGACAGCGGCTCGAAGCGCGCGGCGTAGAGATCGAAGCCGAGATCAACTGGCCCGAAGGTGGCCGCTCGATCTTCTTCCGCGATCCGGCGGGCAACGTGCTCGAATTCACCACACCGGTGACCTGGGGGCTGTCGGACGAGAGCTGAGCGATGCGATTCGACGTTTACGCCGACCTGGATCATCTGTACATGCTGAACTTCTCCGTAGACGCGGCGCGACTCGGGCGCCTCGTACCGCCTCCGCTGCGCGTTCTGCAGAAGCGTGGACGCGGCTTTCCGTCGATCGTGCTGCCTCGCGTCAAGAGACTGCGACCAGCGTTGACGCACTTTCCGGCAGTGAGCTACGAGCTCTGCGGCCTGCGCATCCTGGTGGAGTACGAATCCGCCAAGTCCGGACGAACCAAGGGCATCTACTTCCCTCGCCTCATCATGGATCCGGATTGGGTACGTCACCTGGCGAATCTCGTCACGGCGTTCGAGTTCGAGTCCGGAGAGATCCGCAAGAGGATGTCGAGCTCGCTGGCGCAGGCCGCGTCCGGCGCCGCACCGACGCCGGCGTCCGGGCACGAATGCGAGGTTCGGGTACGCCAGCGCGGCCGCGACTTCGTCCAGGCCAGCGTGCGCGTTGACGCAGATTTGCCGAACCTGCCGCCGCCCGGATCCGTGTTCGTGGACCGCAACGAGGCGCTGGCGACCTACAATGACATCTCCTGCGGGTTCATTCCCGCGCCCGATGGCCGAGAGGTGAAGATCCTGCAGCTCGCCGCTCCACACCCGGACTACGTTGCCTGGCCGCTGGTTTCGCTGGCCGTTGACGACGCCTGGGTGCAACCGCTGCACGAAGACGCCCGCTTCGCCGGCACCGAGATCACCCTCGAGCCCTCCTACTTCGTCGGGCAAGTGCCGCGCTACTGGCGCTGGCGAGCCACCGAGACGGTGCCACGGCATTTCGGCGCCGTCGCGCCGGTACCCGGCATCGAGTCGGTGAGCTGAAATGGAGCTGGGTCTGATCGGCTTGCCGAACTCCGGCAAGACCACGGTTTTCAACGCCGTAACCCGCGCGGAGGTTGCGGTCTCCGTCTACTCCGACCGCAGAGCAGAACCGAATGTCGCCATCGTGGAGGTAGCCGATCCACGCGTCGAGCGCCTGGCGGAGATTTACCGACCCAAGAAGACGGTCCATGCCACGGTGACCCTCATCGACTTCGCCGGCGTGGCACGGGATGACGCATCGTCAGGAGAGATCTTCTCGGCCGAGACGATGGGACGCGTGAAGAACGTCGATGCGCTCGCCTACGTGGTGAGGAACTTCCCCGACGCGAGTGCCGGTGATCCCGATCCGCTGCGCGACGTCGGACAGCTCGACGACGAGCTTCTGCTCGCCGACCTCATCGTCACCGAACGCCGTCTCGAGCGCATCGCCGAAGCGGAGAAGAAGGGTATCGCCACGCACGAGATCGAGATGCAGGGAAAAGCCCTGCGACGCGCGCACGAGCAGCTCGAAACGGGCGGTCCCATCCGTGACCTCGACTTGACCCGGGACGAGCTGGCGGCAATCAAGGGCTTCCAATTCCTTACCCAGAAGCCGGTGCTGGTGATCGCCAACTCGGCCGAGTCCACCTTCGGGCAGAGCCGGGACCGCATCGAGGCGATCGCCGCCAAGCACCGTGTCGTGGAGCTCGCCGGGTCCTTCGAGATGGAGCTCAATCAGCTCGAAGAAGAGGAGGCGCTGGCGTTTCGCGAGGACATGGGCATCGAGTCCTCCGCCATGGCGCGCCTGACTCGGTTGGCGCACGAGGTGCTGGGGTACATCACCTTCTTCACCGTCGGCCCCAAAGAGGTCCACGCCTGGAACGTACGCCGCGGCGCTGACGCCGTCACCGCGGCGGCAGCCATCCACACCGATCTGGCACGGGGCTTCATACGCGCCGAGCGTTTCACCTACGACGAGATCGTCGAGCACGGCTCCGAGAAGGCGCTCAAGGAGCTCGGACTGATCCGTCTCGAGGGCAAGGACTACCTGGTCCAGGACGGCGACATCCTGTTGATCCGATTCTCCGTTTGAGCCTTTGTTGCTAGATTTCCGGTACTCCCGGGCAAGAACGGCGGTTTACGCCGGCCGAGCCCGTCTCTACCCCCGACAGGAGTCGACAATGCCCGACAAGTTCCACCTCGACGAAGCGCTGCTGCAACGATGTGCCGAGCGCGCTCCCGTTTACGACCGCGAGAATCGTTTCTGCCAGGAGGACTTCGACGAGCTCAAGGATGCCGGCTACATGCTCATGGCCGTGCCCGAGGAATTCGGTGGCTACGGCATGAACCTGGCCGAGGTGGGCCGCGCAACGCGGCAGCTCTCTTACTACGCGCCGGCCACGGCCCTGTGCATCAACATGCACAACTACTGGTGCGGCCTGGTCGCCGACCTCAGCCGCAGCGGCGACGACTCGATCGACTGGTTGCTCGAGGAGGCGGGCAAGGGTGAGATCTTCGCCGCCGGACACGCGGAGTCG
>CBDUAS010000167.1:0-7631 GCA_965365185.1 uncultured bacterium
GTGAATAACCTGCCTTCGGACGGCGCAACGCCGAGCACGTTGAAGAGGCTCGCGGTGACGCGATTGCCACGGATCCTGACGGGCTCACCCCCTCCGGCCAGGTTGAACCAGCGGTTGGCCAGAACCCCGATGTCATCGAGTGTTTGCGTCTGCTCCCTGATTTCGAGGTAGTCGGGTCCGCTGAGGGGCTGGTACCAGCGCTCCTCCGGCGGCGTTTCCCAAACCGACACCAATCGTTCCGGCTCGGGATAAGGCAGCGGTCGCAGGACGACGCCCTTGAGAACGGAAAAGATCGCCACGTTGCCGCCGATGCCGACAGCGAGGGTGAGCGCCACCAGCGCCGAGAAGCCGGGGCGCCGGATGACCTGACGTGCGCCGTAGCGCAGGTCCTGGGCGAGGATGTCGAGTGCCGCGCCGAGCCGAGCCCAGCGGCTGCCTCCGGCCCCTCGATACCCGTGGCCGGACGGGCCGGGCGCCGATGTGTCGGCGGAGGGGCCGCTGCCGCGCCCGCGTTCGGTGTCGCTGACCCAGTATCGGTCGCGCGTCAGCAGGCGCCCGACAAACGATCGCGCGGCCAGGTCCAGGGCGTGCCGCCAGTACCACACGCGAGCACGGATTGGAGTGGAGACGGCGGCTCTCTCTCGCTGCTCCTGGGCGAAGTCCTGCAGAATTGATTCGCGCAGCGAGCCCGCCGGCAGGCTGAGGCGCAGAATCGTGCTCACCAGTGCCGGTGGGCGAGTCGGCCCGGCGCTCATCGGGGCCCCCGCGCGATGGTGCTCTCCAGCCCCTCGGCAAGGTTGCTGAGAGCCTCCTGCGTGATCCGCAGCGCCTCCATGCCGGCGTCCGTGAGCTCGAAGCGTCGTCGCTGGTAGGTTCCCGTGCCGCCCCCGTCCGACGCCGCACGCTCGACCTCCCAGCGCACCAGGCCTTTCTTCTCGAGACGGTTCAGCGTGGTGTAGAGGGCGCCGCGCGACAGCGAGCGCCCGGCGCTGTCTTCGAGCACGCGGGCGACGGCGGGCGCATGCGCGACGTGCTCGAGCCGGAGGATGGCGAGCAGGATCATCTGCTCGAGCTCCCCCAGGAAGCTCTTCTTGTAGCGGCCTGTGGTCATGTCGTTCGCCTCGGCTGAGTTGCTCGTGCGCCGGTCCTGTGCGCGCTGGATCCGGTACCGCACGCTGTATTAAAAGTCGTCAATGACTAAATTGTAGACTATCAAGATACAACTGTCGATTTTTTTCTCACATACAGCCTGTCAGCCGAACGGCGCTATCCGTCGGACGCGCGCGGTCTCGCTACTGCTGGCCGCCGATCACCGGCTTGGGTCGGTCGCGGTACTTCTCCCACAGCCGGGTGTGCTTGCTCGAAAGGTCCGCCGGGCGCCCGTCGATCCAGGCGTCCAAGACACTGGTGCGCACCTCGAGGATATCGCCATCCGTGAGCACCAGGCTGGCGCTCTTGCCCACCTCGATCGAGCCGAGGGACTCGTCGACACCGAGGATCTGCGCCGGGTACAGCGTTACTGACTTGAGCGCTTCTTCCTTCGGTAGACCGAAGGCGGCGGCCACCCCGGCGTGATACGGAAGGTTGCGCAGGTTCGGGCCGCCGGAGCCGAAACCGATGGCGAACCGTACCCCCGCCTCGTGCAACCTGGCGGCGCGCGCGTAGGCCTCGTCGTAGCCGTCGTCGGAGCGTGTCGGGTTGGACAAGATGGCCTTGACGATCACCGGTACGTTTTGCTCCGCGAGGAAGTCGGCGGCGCGCCAGGCGTCTCCGGAATCGACGATGACCGTGCGAAACCCTTGCTCGGCACCCCACGCGACCGCCCTGCGGATGGTGGCCACGCCGGTGGTGTGCAGAAAGACCGGGATCTCTCCGTCGATGACCGGGAGCATCGCTTCCAGGCGCGGATCGCGCGGATAGCGCGGCCCGCCGGCGGCCTCGGCTTCCTTGGCCTTGGCGTAGGCCTTCACCTCTTCGAGCTGCGCCTCGATGCGAGCAAGCTGCTCGTCGGCGCGCTGCGTCGCGTTTCCGCCGCCGCGGCCGCCGAATCCACCGCGGCGACCGCCGCCGGAGCGGTACGAGGGAAACGAGATGTGCAGCGCCGTCGGGGCCACCGCGGTCAACTGCTCCCAAGTCCAGCCGTCGAGCCGCAGCAGCGCGGATGTGCCGAGGATGAGTCCGCCGCCCGGCCGGGTCAGCGCGTGGGTGATGCCGTTCGCCCGGGTCACCGGGATTGCCGCCGCCTCGCCGTTGACCGCGACCTCGGCACGGATGTTGGCGTTGAACTCGCCCATCTCACGAATGTCGCTGGCCTCCTCGACGCTGCCGATCTCCGTGAGGCCGAGCTGGCTATCCGAGGCGATCATGCCGGGGTAGAGGTGCTTGCCGGACGCGTCGACCCGAGTGGCAGCGGCGGGAATATCCGTTCCCGGCCCACCCACGGCCGCGATCCGCCCGTCTTCGATGACGACCACGCCGTCGGCGATGTCGTCACCGCTGACCGTATGTACCGTGGCGCCGACGATCGCGATGGTACCGGCTTCGGGCATCATGCTGGGGCGATACGAGAGCTGCCGTCCCTCGGGATTGCGGGCTATCTCTGTGCTCGTGTCTTCTTCTGCCGGGGACCCACCGCGCCCGCCGCGCCCGGACCCGCCCTCGTCGGCACGGGCCAGGGCGATGAGTCGTTCGCGCTCCGCGGCCACATTCGCCTGCATCTGCAGATCGAGCTGGCGATCGAACATCTTGCGGCCCTCGACGAACGTCATCTCCGGACGGGAGTACACCGACATCGGGTGGCCGTTCCAGATGACGAAGTCGGCGTCCTTGCCGACCTCCAAGGAACCGATACGGTCTTCCAGTCCGAGCTGGATCGCCGGATTGATGGTGACGAAGTTGAGCGCCTCCTGCTCTTCCAGGCCGCCATACTTCACGGCTTTGGCCGCCTCCAGATTCATCCGCCGAGCCAAATCGCCGTTATCGCTGTTGAACGACACCACGACGCCGGCATCGTGCATGATGGCGCCGTTGTAGGGGATGGCGTCGTAGGCCTCGATCTTGTAGGCCCACCAGTCGGAGAAGGTGGAGGCGCCGGCGCCGTGCGCGGCGATCTCGTGCGCCACCTTGTAGCCCTCGAGCACGTGCTGAAAGGACCCGATCCGGAACCCGAACTCCTCGGCCAGGCGGATGAGCATGAGGATCTCGTCCTGGCGGTACGAGTGCGAGTGCACCATGCGCTCGCCTTCGAGTATCTCGACCAGAGTCTGCAGTTGCAGGTCGGTGCGCGGTGGCACGCGGCGTTCCTGCTCTTCTTCGGTCAGCGAGTTGTACTCATCCCACTCGAGCTTGTAGTCCTGCGCCGCGATGAAAGCCGAACGGATCGTCTGTTCCACACCCTGCCGGGTGTTGGGATAGCGGTTTTGATTGCGCTTGACGTTCTCGCCCAGGGCGAACTTTATCGTCGGCGTCACCCCCTCGATGAGCAGATCCTCGGGATCTTCGGCGCCGTAACGCAGCTTGATGATGGCCGAGCGGCCGCCGATGGAGTTCGCCGAGCCGTGCAGGATCTGTGATGCAGTGAGGCCCCCGGCGAGCTGCCGGTAGAAGGCGATGCTGTTCGGATTGAGGACGTCCTCGATGCTTACCTCGGCGGTGACACTGTTGGAGCCTTCATTGATGCTGTCGGCGCCGGAATGGCTGTGGGCATCGATGAGCCCCGGTGTTACCTGCTTGCCGGTGGCGTCGATGACCATGGCGCCCGCCGGGGCCGAGAGATTGGCGCCGATCTCGGCGATCGTGCCGTCACGCACCAGCAGGTCGGCGTTCTCCAGGATGCCGTCCGGGCCCTGGGTCCAGATGCGGGCATTCTGTACCAGAATGACACCCGGGTTCTCGGCCGTGCTCCAGGTCACCTCCGTCACCGGGCGTTGCTGTGCGACGGCCAAAGGCGTCAGCAGCAACATCACGGCAACGAGCGCCAAGATGCCGCTCCGGTGCTTCTCCCTCGTGCCTCTCATTGCTGTCCTCCGTGTTCCATCGTTGCGTTGCCGGGACCGGACGTGCGTCGGCCGCTGACATCCATGCTGTAGCCCTCAACGCTGAACCCTCCGGCGAGAGAATCACCTTGCAGCGTTACATCAACCGTGAACGAGCCGCCCATCGGGCTGGGCATGGTTACGGAGAGCTGGTTGCCGCGTAGCGTGACGCGCTCGAACGGTTCCCCGTCTACAGACCCGGTGTAAGCTCCCGCTTCACCGGCGATATTCCAGGTCATGTCCATGGAGAAATCGGCGTTGCCCATGGTTACGGCCCACGTGCCGCGCGGTTCGACGGGGCCGGACGCGTCTTCACCCTGCCCTCCGCGGCCCGGCGCCTCCGCCTCGACGGCAGTGTGGACCCCGTCGACGAAGACGTGCCGGACGTCGGTGTCCTCCGCGAACGGCGCGCCGCTGGCCACGACGATGTTGGCGATCTTGCCCGGTTCGATGGTGCCGAGGATTGCATCGACGCCGAACATCGCCGCCGGCGTCGTGGTGACGGCCGCAAGCGCCGCGTCCGCCGGAAGCCCGGCATCGATTGCCTTGCGTATGCTGGCGGCGAACTCGCCCGGTTGCAGACCGTTCGCGGTGAAGGCGAAGCTGACACCGGCGCGGTGCAGCGCCGCGGCGTTGCCTGGAGCAGCTTCCCAGCGCCGCAGCGCCTCGAAGCTGATATCGAGGTTGGCGTCCTCGTTGTCACCCGCCGACGGCCGATCCGGATAGTCCACGGGGACAATGACCGCCGCGCCGGCGGCGGCGAGCGCCTCGGCCATCTCGTACTCGTTGCCGTTGCCCTTGATGACAGGCACCAGGCCGAACTCTCCGGCGATCTTCAGCGCCCGCTTGGCATCGCGCGTGTTGGCGGCGTCGAACACGACCTGCTGGTCGCCAGCGAGCGCCGGTATCAACGCCGTGTAAGCGGGGTTCGCGTCCGGCCGCGGCAGGCCGGTCGGGTCGTTCTCGTAGCTGTTCTCCCAGGTTGCCTGCCGCTGCGTGTCGAGCAGTACCTGGCGGATGAGGGCAATGACCCCCATCGACGAGGACGGATACCCGCGGCCGAAGCCCCCGGTGGAGAAGCCGACAGTCTGGGTGACCCGGTCACGGAGCACCATCTCCTCAGGGTCGGCTTCTCGGAGGGCCACGAGGACGCTTTGGCCGCGGTAAATACCGTCGCTCGGCAACACCAGCGCCGCGGTGAACCCGGCTTCGCGAAAGCTCTCGATGCGGGCGTCCTCGTTGGTGAGGCTGTCCGCCTGGACGAAGTCCGGGTGCACGCGGGCGTTGACGCCGGGCGCACCGAGCTCGAGCATCTGCAGTTGAGCAGCGCCGCCGCGGCCGCCGCGCGTACCGGGCGCCGGCGTCGCAGCCGTTTCAGACTCGCGGATCGCCACCTCGGATGCCGCGTCGATCCAGCCCGCGTACACGGTCATGCCGGCCCCGTCGATCAGCCGCGCATCGGGGGGCGCGGGGACCTCGGCTCCGACTGCCTCGATGAGCCCGTCGCGCAGCACGACGGTGGCGTTCTCGATGCTGTTGCCGGGCGAGATGATGACCGTGGCACCGGTGATGGCCCAGGCCTGACGCTGCTGCGACGCCTCCGCCGGCACGGCCGCGGACGCGAGCACCAGGAGGCCGGCCAGCACCAGCGCCGTGGTCGGTCGCGCGTCGCGGGCGCGCGCATGCCGCGGTGCGAATGGGGAGCGTCGCCAGTCGAATCGTTTCATCGGTAGTTACTCCCGGCGTTGTCGTCCCTGGTCTCCTTCGCCTGCAGCGGGGAGCGGGGGAACGCGCTTCGATGGATCTCGACACCAGCCGCGGTATGGGGTAGACGGGTCCCCGGCTTGCCGCGGGCGCCCAGCCGGAGGTCAAATGAACCGTAAAAGGACCGGCAGGTCAAGGATCCGGCGTTGTTGATGGGGATCGGTCGCCCCGGGCCGCCCTTGACGAGCAGGGGGCGGCGCTGTTACCAACGCGGCCGCCGCGCTTGGCGGGGCGTCGTCACCGCCACGATCACGCGCGATCGACCGGAAGGGGGCACGGGTGGGACAGGCAGAGCTGCAACAGGGGCAAGGGTCACGTCCGGCGCTGGTTCGGGCGATGGGCCGCTGGGACCTCACGGCAGTCGGCGTCAATCAGGTGATCGGCAGCGGCATCTTCGTCATGCCGGCAGCGGTCGCGGCCGCCGTCGGCATCGCTGCGAGCCCGCTTCCCTGGGTCGCGGCCGGCGTCGCGAACGCCCTGATTGTCCTCTGCTTCGCGGAAGCCGGTACTCGGTTTCGCGAGGCCGGTGGTCCCTATGCTTACGCGCGCGAGGCGTTCGGGCCTTTCGTCGGCTTCGAGGTGGCGTGGATGATGTGGGTCACCCGCGTCGTCTCGCAGGCCGCGCTGGCCAACGCTTTCGCCCTGTACGTCGGGGACGTTGCCAATCGGTTCGGTGGTTTCTGGGCCGGTGCCACCGAAGGGCTCGGGCGGACGGTCGTGATCGCTCTGATCCTGGGGACCCTCGCCGCCATCAATCTCGCTGGAGTGCGGTACGGGTCCTGGATCATCAACTTCTTCACCGTAACCAAGCTGGTACCGCTGTTGCTCTTTCTCGCGGTCGGACTCTTCTACATCGAGCCCGGCAGTTTCACCGGTGCCTTCGACATCTCCGGTACCGATCTGGCTGCCGCGGTGCTGATGCTGATGTTCGCGTTCGGTGGGTACGAGCTCATCACGATCCCTGCCAGCGAGTCGAAGTCGCCGCGCCGCGACGCGCCGCCCGCGCTCCTGCTGACCATCGCCATCGTATGCGCCGTTTATGTGCTGGTGCAGCTCGTTGCAGCCGGGACGTTGCCGGGGCTAGCGGGATCCGATGCCCCTCTTGCAGACTCCGCGGAGATGTTCATGGGTCCTGCATTCGGCGTGCTGATCGCCATCGGTGGGCTGTTTTCGATCGGTGGCAGCAACGCAGGATCGATGCTGGCGGGCCCGCGTCTGACCTATGCGCTGGGGGAGAAGGGCCAGCTGCCGAGAATCTTCGCCCACGTTCACCCGCGCTTCCGAACGCCGGACGTGTCGATCCTGGTGTTCGCAGGCATCGCCTTCGCGCTGGCGCTGACCGGTACGTTCGCCCAGCTGGCGACGCTCAGTGCGGTGGCGCGCATCGTCTTCTACATGGCTACCTGCGCTGCCGTTCCGGTGTTGCGCCGTAAGGTCGAGGCTCCCGGGGACGCCTTCGAGCTGCCGGCCGGTGCCCTCGTCCCGGGTTTGGCACTGCTCGTCAGCTTCGTGATTCTGGCTAATGCCGCCTGGGCGGACCGGCTGGCGCTCCAGGCAGGCGCAGGAGCACGGGGTATCCTGGCGCTTCCCACCGTCGGCGGTGCCCTGGCGCTTGTCGCCGGGGCCATCCTGTACTTCCTCGCCCGCGGGTCGAGAGCCTGACGACGTCGCTCCCTGGCCGGATTCGTCGCCGATCGCCCGCTAAACGGTCTTACCGTTTACGTGGTGAACGGCACGCCGATCGGCGCAGGGGAACACCTTGATGATCTTGGTTGCTGGCTCATCCCTCAGAGCGTCAGCAGCACCGCGAGGATCTCGATCCCGCTCCAGAGG
>CBDUAS010000168.1:0-7629 GCA_965365185.1 uncultured bacterium
CGCCGCGACGATCGAGCTCCTTCGCCAAGGTATACACCAAGCGGGTGCCGGTTGCGCCGAGCGGGTGCCCGAGCGCGATGGCGCCGCCGTTGACATTGGTCGTTTCCCGTTCGAGGCCGAGCTCGCTCTCCACCGCGAGGTATTGACCGGCGAACGCCTCGTTGACCTCCACGAGATCGACCTCTTGCAGAGTCCACCCGGCCCGCTCCAACGCGATCTTCGACGCCGGCACCGGGCCGATGCCCATGTACGCCGGGTCGACACCGCACACGCCCCACGCAACCACCTTTGCCAGCGGCCTTTTGCCATGCTCCGCGGCCCACTCGGCGCTCGCCACGACAGTCGCTGCGGCTCCGTCCACGATGCCACTGGCGTTACCGGCGGTCACGGTGGAGTCGGGATCGAAGGCGGGGGCGAGCCGCGCCAGTCCCTCGAGCGTCGTCTCGGGACGCAGGTGGTCGTCGGCATCGACGCTCGTCGGGCCGGACGCGCCCGGGGCCTCGACCGCGACGATCTCCTCGGCGAAGATCCCGCGGGCAACCGCCGCTGCGGCACGGTTCTGGCTCTCGAGCGCGTATTCGTCCTGTTGTTCGCGGCTGATCTCGAAACGGTTGGAAAGATTGTCCGCAGTTTGCGACATGGTGTAGCCGCAGTAGGTGTCGTGTAACGCCAGGGCGAGCGCGTCGCTCATGCGGCCGCCGCCGAGCGAAAAACCTTCGCGCGCCCCGTAGATGACGTGCGGCGCCTGGGTCATGTTCTCCATGCCGCCGGCGAGCACCACGTCCGCCTCGCCCAGAAACAACAGGTGGGCGGCAGAGATGATCGACTGAATGCCCGAGCCGCAAATCCGATTGACCGTGAGAGCCGGCGTCTCCTCGCTGATGCCCGCGGCCAGACCCACGTGGCGGGCGCCGAAGACGGCGTCCGCCGAGGTCTGCAGCGCATTTCCCATGATCACGTGGTCGATATGGGAGGGGTCGACACCTGCACGCTGCAGCGCGCCTCGCGCCGCGGCGGCGCCGAGCTCGATGGCCGACACCTCGGCGAGGCGACCGACGTAGCGACAAAATGGCGTGCGCGCTCCCTCCAGGATCCACGCCTCTCCACTCATTCGGCGCCTTGGTCGCTCATGTGCGGATCCGCTCGGCGACGGCGACGCCCACCTCGTCCGTCTTCAGGCTACCGCCGAGATCGCGGGTCACGTCGCCGGCCCGGATGGCGGCGCGCACCGCATCCTCCACCGCCGTTCCGGCGTCTTCGTGCCCGAGGAACTCGAACATGAGCTGTGCGGTGAGGATGGCGGCAAGCGGGTTGGCGACCCGCTGCCCGGTGTACTTGGGAGCCGAGCCGTGCACGGGTTCGAAAAGCGCCGCGCCGGTGTGCGGATTGACGTTCGCCGACGACGCCACGCCCAGTCCCCCTTGAAGCTGGGCCCCCAGGTCCGTGACGATGTCACCGAACATGTTGCAGGTGACGATGACGTCGAACTGACCCGGGTTCTTCACCATCTGCATGGCCAGCGCATCCACGAAAAGGTGCCATGACTCGATTCTCGGATACTCTGCCCTGACCTCCTCGAAGACCCGTTGCCAGAGGTCGTGCCCGTACCGCAGAACGTTGCTTTTGTCGCTCATCACGACCGATTCGCGTCCATGCTCGGCGGCGTACTCGAAGGCGTGCCGAATGATCCGTTCGACGCCCTTGCGCGTGTTGATGTCTTCCTGCAGGGCGATCTCGTCCGCGGTTCCCTGCTTGAAGATACCGCCCACGCCGACGTAGGCACCCTCCGTGTTCTCCCGGAAGACGACGAAATCGACGTCCTCGACGGTACGATCCTTCAGGGGGCAGAGGCGCTCATCGAGCAACTTCACCGGTCGGTGATTGACGAAAAGGTCGAGTCCGAAACGCAGCCCCAGCAGGATCTGCTTGCCGTGCACCATGTCGGGAATGCGCGGGTCGCCGAGCGCCCCGAGATAGATGGCGTCGAAGTTGTCGCGCAGGTTCTCCATGGCGCCCTCGGGCAAGCCAACGCCAGTTTCCAGGTAGTTGTCGGCGCCGTAGTCGAACCACTCCAACTCGAGCGGAATGTCGAACGCCTCGGCGGTGGCGCTCGCCACCTGCATGGCCGCATCGGTCACTTCGATGCCGATGCCGTCTCCGGGGATCACCGCGATACGTGCCAACCGAGTCTCCTTTGCTGAGTGTTCGCGCAGCGGCGCGATCGGACCCCACCGGCTCGGGCGGCTGCCGGCACCGCTCATTGGGCACCGAGGCGGGCAAGCGGCGGCAGAAGCATGATGTACGCGGCCGCGGCGCCCGGCTTACTCGGGGATGGGCGCCGCAGCGTCAATGTCGCCGATTCTACACCTGCGACTCCGGAGCGGCCATCCGACGCCAGGACCAGACCAGCGCGGCGGCGACGACCACCGCCCCGACCGTATCGGCAATCCAGTCGGCGATCGCGGGGTCTCTGCCGACGGTTCCCTGGTGTATCTCGTCGGTAATGCCGTAGATGCTGGCGATGACCACTGCTGCCATGACCCGCGACGTCGTCCGACGATCCGGGTCGAAGCCGTGGGTGACGGCAAAGACCAAGGTGAAGGTGAAGAAACCGTATTCCACGGCGTGGGCCAAGACGTCCGGAAAACGGTCCGGAAGCCCGAGATCCGGCTGATGGGAGAGCCAACCGATAACGGCAGCGGTGGAGACGGCAGGGATCCAGTACCACCACGCGCGGCGCTCGTTGCGCAACGGATCAGGAGGAAACGAAGTACATCACCCAGGCCATCAGAACGGCGGTACCCACGAGGCCGAGGGTGATCCACATCGCCAGGCGCGCCGCCTGCCGCGTTCGGCTGCGGAGCATTGCCCCGAGCACGATACCGACGGCGGCGGCGAACAGCACGAGGTAGAGGAAGTGGCTGTGCACGACGCTACCGTCTTCCCGACGCCACATCGTAGGCGTCCAGGACGATCAGCAGGTTGAGCAGGCCGGCAACGAGCGTGAAGGTGTTGCCGTATTCGAAGCTCTGCGAGCGGATGTCGCCGAACCCCAGGCCCATCGCGTGGGCTACGACGTACGGAAGCCCGACGCCGGCGGCGCCCACCGCGGCCAGGTACGTCAGCGGCTCGCCCTGCTCCGGGCGATAGACCTTGCCGTGCAGAGCGATCCCCCCGGCGAACAGGGACAGCACGACGAGGCCGAACACCAGTCCGCGACCGATGCGACCCGCAGCGATGTGCCCGAGACCTGGCACTGCCCAGCCGAGGACGCACACCGCGAGTATCCTGATCGAATCCGTCGACGCATCCGCGTCGGACCCACTGTCGACCTGAGGCTGAGGCTCGGCCGCAGGCGCCTGGGCGGGGACGTCCTCACCGCTCATTTGCACACTTCGGCTCCGTCGGGCTGCGCGTGGAGAGCAAGAAAGAGGGGCAACTGCGGAAGCTCGATGCTATCGCGCATACCGCGTCAGATCAATCGCCGGGCGGACGCGGCGACCACCCGGGCGTCCGGGCCAACCGCACCAGGCGCTGGACGGCCGCGATCGCCTCTTGGCCCGAGACGCGATCGAGAAGATTGAACGTGTCGCGCGGTCCCACCGGCAAGATGTCCAGCCCGGCGACGATGCGGATCTGATCGTAGAAGAAGTGTTCCCGGGACACGTCTGAAAGCCGCGCGCGGGGCGCTTCGGTGGTGGCGCCGAGCAATTCCACGACCCGATAGGCGACCTCTGCGAACATCTGCCGGCTCACCGGGAGCTCAGCTCCGAACGCGTGATTCTGGTACACCTGCATGATGCCCCATTCGACCACCTGGCGGACGTACTCCCGTGCCCAGGAATCTTCGATGTCGACGATGATCACGCCGGCAAGCGGCTCCTCCACCAAGTCGCCGAGGTTGGGCAGGCGAATCGCCAGCAGC
This sequence comes from uncultured bacterium, assembly GCA_965365185.1. GTDB lineage: Bacteria > Acidobacteriota > UBA890 > UBA890 > UBA890 > CBDCGW01. Next base: position 3,926 of record CBDUAS010000168.1, read on the forward strand.
GCAGCAAGATCTTCCCGCGTGATCTCGGGCTTTTCCTCGAGGCGTCGATAGGGTTCGGGCAGCGAGGTCGTGAAGTACAGCTCGCGGGCCGATGAGACCATCTCCCGCACCTCGGGGTCGTCCGGCTCCAGTTCCTCGAGAGAGCGAAATACATCGTAAGCCTCGGCGTAGGCACCGGCGTCCTGCAGCGTCCGGCCGAGGGGCTCGAGGATGACCCGCAGCTCTCCGATGCGATTGCGCGCGGCCCGCAAGGTGGCCACGGCTTCCTCTGTCTGCCCGGCCCGACGCTCGATTTCGGCGATTCGAAGATACGTTTCGAGCACGTCGGGCCCGAGCTCGCGCGCCGAACGGTAGGCGGCAAGTGCCGCAGCGGTGTCGTCGCGGGCCTCCGCCCTCTCGCCCTCGACGAGGAAAGCCTGTGCCTGCTCGAGTTGCAGCACCTGCAGGCGAATGGCCGCCGCCGTAAGACCGGGATCGGCCTCGATCGCCCGCCCATACCAGTCGAGCCCCGACACCCGGTTGCCCTCGGCTTCGGCCAGAAAGCCGAGGCCGTAAAGCGCCGGCGCAAAGCCGGCGTCGCCATCCAACGCTCGCTGGAAACGCGTACGCGCCCCTGCCGCATCCCCTCGCGCTGCCAGCAGGAAACCGGAGACGGTGGCGCTCGCCGGGCCATCGATCACCCCGGCCGGCGCCCCGTCCAGGGCCTGCGTAGCCGCCAAGGCGTCTCCCGCGCGGAGCGCCTCCCACGCTGCCCTCACTTGCCCGGGAAGGTCTGCGGGCGGCGCAGGCACGTGCGCGTAGTCGAGCACGAAGGGCCGTGCCAGCTCGGTCGTGACATCGGGCGCGGGACGTGTGTTCGTGGTCGCGCAACCTGACCCCGCCGCCAGCACGCCGACGACGAGAACACCAGCCAAGCGATGAAGAAGATCGTTGGTACGCATCACGCCGCCAAGGCTAGCACGTCAGCTTTTCTTCCAGGTGCGCCCGGATCCGGCCGTAAGCGCCCGCGGGCATCTCCTCCGCCCCGAGGTCGAACCAGGTCGCCGGCGTCTGCGTGCGAAACCACGTGATCTGTCTTTTTGCATAACGTCGCGTCGTGCGTACGATGTCTGCCCGGGCTTCTTCGAGCGAGACCTTCCCGGTTACATGACCGACGAGCTCGCGATAGCCGATGGCCCGCAGGCCGGGAGCATCGGCGGGGTCACCGCCACCCAGACGGCGTCGTAATGCGGCCCCGACCACCGGCGCCGACGCAGCAACTCACTCATCGGCACGCCGCAGCGGAGCGTCACCTCGAGGGCGCGCATGAGGCGTTGTCGATCCGCGGGGCCGACGGCGTCGACCCAATCAGGGTCCAGCGCCCGCGCCATCTCGAGCAAACGGTCGGAACCGCGGCGCCGTTCGATGGACTCCAACGCAGCCCGCCAGCGCGGGTGCTGAGACGGCAGCGGGGCGAGGCCGTCGACGAGCGCGCGAACGTAGAAGCCGCTGCCGCCGGCGACGACCGCTTTGCGCCCGCGCTGCCCTAGCTCGTCGATGGCAGCGGCGGCCTCCCTGGCGTAGCGGCCGGCGCTGAAAGGCTCGTCGGGGTCGACGATGTCGATGCAGTGATGCGGGATCCTCCGGCGCACGTCCGCGCCCACCTTGGCGGTGCCGATGTCGAGCCTGCGGAACACCTGCAGCGCATCCGCAGAGACCACCTCACCGGCGAACCATTCGGCCACGGCGACTGCAAGGTCGGACTTGCCGGCGGCCGTCGGCCCGACAATGACAATCAGCGGAGAGTGCTGCTTGCGGCTGCTCGCCACTGCATGCCCGGTTGGTCAGCGCCCAGGGCCGCGCTCGCCCTGGACCGCATTCATCGGCAACGACAGCCCGTCCACCCCGGCGTTGCGGAGCGCGTCGATGATACGGACGATTACGCCGTAGTCGACGCGAGCATCGGCACGCACCGTGATCTTGCGGCGGTCTTCCTCTGGCAAGGCCGCCACGGCTTGCTCCAGACCCTCGACCGAGACGCTTTGCCCGTCGAGCTGCACGCTTCCGTCTTCGCTGACGGAGATCACCGTGGGGGCGATCTCGGCCTGGGTGGCGGTGGTGGATTCCGGCAGCTCGAGATCCATGCCGGCGTCGGGGAGGAACGTCGTGGTCACCAGAAAGAAGATCAGCAGCAGAAACACGATGTCCATGAGGGGCGAAAGATCCACCGTCACCCGGCGCTTGCTATCGTTTGCGCCGAACATCACGACTGCCTCGGCTCCACCGAGACCGGCACCGGCGTCATCTGCTGGCCCTCGGTGCTCACGTCACGGCTGCGCTGGTGCACGATCTGCTTGATGAAGGTCAGCGCCAGCCGTTCCATCTCCAGAATGAGCCCGTTGGCGCGGTCCGAAAAAGCGTTGTAGGCGACCAGCGCCGGGATCGCGATGGTCAGCCCGGTGGCCGTCGTGATCATCGCTTGCGAGATACCGCCGGCGAGTGACTCCGCCTGTCCGATCCCTTGCGTCGAAACGACACGGAAGACCTCGATCATGCCCAGCACAGTTCCCAGCAAGCCGAGTAGCGGGGAGACGCTGGCGACCGTACCGAGAACGCCCAGGTACCTCTGTAACCGCGGCACCTCCTGGCGACCCTGGTCCTCGACCACCTGGCGAATGCCCTCGGGCGATTCGGTGCGCGCCTCCAGGGCTGCCGCAACGATGTTGGTCAACGGCCCCGGACGGCGATCGCAGTAGTCCTCCGCCTGCTCGAGCAGGCCGCCGTCGATGAGAGAGCCCAGATGCTCGACCTCGTCGTCCGGCAGCACCTTGGAGGCACGAAGGTTGATGAGCCGCTCCACGATGATGGCCACGGCAAGGACGGAGCAGATGAGCAGCGGCCACATGACGGGGCCGCCCTGTCGTACGAATTCGATCATTGAGTGGAAACCGGCGATTGCTCAGCGGGTCGCGAGGACGACCCGTTCAGCGTTGCGTAGGAAAAGTGACCTCGGACGGATCCAAGTTATAGAGAAAACCCAAGCGTCCATCCAGTTGGTCATGTGGAAAGTAGCTCGGCAGCGGCGGTAGCGGGCTGGATATCTCCAGGGAGATCAACGCGGCCTGGTCGAACGCCGGTTTCCCGGAGCTCCAGCTCTGGGTGACGCGGATGACCGCCCTCTCGGCCGCACTGTCGCGGTCGCGAACGATCGACAGGTTGACGAACACCGCGCCCTCCTGCCCCTGCCAGCGGGCCGCGGGAGGGATGTTGCTCTTCCAGTTGCGCTCGATGATGCGCAAGACCTGCGCGATGTATGCACCGAGGTCGTAGCCCTTGGTGTCGAAAGAGACGAGCCCCTGGGAACCGTCGACGCCTCCGTCGGAGTTGGCGAAGACCTCCGGCTCGACGTATTGCTGCAACCCGCGGGCGAGCGAGTCTCTCAAGGTCGTGCGTCGCGGCGGCAGCACGGGCGGCGCCGTCGCCAGCGGCTGTGGCCCGGCCGCCGTTGCCTCGGGCCGGGACGCGGTTTCTTCCGCTCGCGCAGCATCCAGCACTGCCGCTTCCTCGGCCGACGCCGCGTCGGTCTCGGCGCTCGTCGGCTCGGTCTCGGGAGTGACCGGGTCGGGCGCAACGGCAGACGGCAGCGTCTCGGGGACGGGCGGGGTCTCGATCGGCTCCGGCTCGCTACGCAGCACTTCCTGCGGCGTGTTGCCCTCGGAGAACGG
>CBDUAS010000169.1:0-7612 GCA_965365185.1 uncultured bacterium
CTCTTGCGGCCCCCCGGCCGGTGCTTCGTCCTTCAGATCGGTGTGCCGACCACGCCGGCGAAAGCGTCGATCAGAAAGTGACGCGGGCGCCGAAGCGCATCTGCCAGCGTGAGCGCAGGTCGTCCACCGTGAACTTGTTCTCGGGGTTTTGTGCCACGAACTGTAGCTCGTAGATGGGCTTGCCGGTGGCAGGATCGATGCCATCGTACTCCACCGGCGACAGCTCGTTGAAGTTGGCGAACTCGATCCGGCCCCAATCCTCGTTCAACAGGTTGAACAGGTTGCGGATGTCGAGCGAGAACTCGACGTTCGTCCGGGCGATCGGTACGTCGATGGCCGCCCGGAAGTCGCTGAAGTTGCGCCACGGGGCGCGCGAGGCGTTGCGCGGGATGGTCCTGCCGATATTGTCGGCCAGCCCATCGTCGCCGGCGATATACGCATCCCACTCTTGCGCCGTGCCGTCCGTAACGATGACGTCATCGGACGTCAGGATCGGGAGCAGGTCGTTGCTCTCGAAGTCGTCGTTGATGTCGCGGCGGAAGGTGGTCGAGTAGGGCCGACCCTGCTGGCCGTCGTAGAAGAAGGCCAGGCGAACCGCGGTGGTCGAGACCGGGATGTCATACGCCACCGTGAAGTTCACCCGATGCCCCGGGCTGAACACCGACGGGCCGACTTCAGGCAGGTTCGGGTCGATTCCGGTGTAGTTGAAGCGCCAGTTGGAACGTGCCTGGCTCGACAGGCCGTCGTTGACGACCGTCGACTCGCCGTACATATAGGAGCCGCTTGCGGTCCAGCCACCGCGGAACGGGCGCTGCACCTTGAACAGCAGGTTCCACTGGTCGCCATCCTGCGTGTTCGTCATGTTGATGACGTCACGGAAGGAGGAGTCGACGCGGGTAAACAGCGGCCGGCCGTCGAAGAACGTCTCGCCCGAGCGCTCCAGGTTGAGGTTCTGCCAGAACACGTCCTGCTGCGTGACCGCGTAGATGAACTCGGCGGTGAACGTCATCGCCTGGAAGTCGAGCTCACGATCGTAGCCGGCCGTGAAGCGCATCACCGAGGGGAACTTGAAGTCCGGATCGGTGACGTCGACCTCGTTGGTCGAGGCGTTGCCGATGTCGGTCGGCTGGTTGAAGGGGTCCGGCACGAACGTGATGTTGTTGTCGGCCGTGATCGGGCGGCGCAGGAAGCTCGAGATGCGGGTGAACTCGATGCCGGTGTTGCCGTACTGGTTCGACAGCCATACGTACGGCGTGCGACCGGAGAACCAGCCGAAGCCGCCGCGGATCTGCTGCCTACCGTCCTGGTTCGGATCCCAGTTGAAGCCGACGCGCGGGGACCACAACAGGTTGCCCGAGGGCACGTTGCTGGTGTCGACGGCGAAGACGTCGAAGGCGTCGTCGTTGAAGGTGGGCTTGTCCGGCAGGATCGGGATGTCGACGCGCAAACCGTAGGTCAACGTGAAGGCGTTGTTCACCAACCACGTGTCACCGGCATAGAAGCCGAGCTGGGCGACGCCGAATTTTGCCGCCTGTTGCGGATCGGCGGTGGCGGAGAAGCTGTAGTCGTAGCTCTGCGCCCAGCCGCGCTCGAGGTCGTCGAGGCTGTCGAAGTTGTACGAGCCGAAGTTCTCGCGGATGAACAAGTTCTCGAAGCTGAAGAACTCGTTGTGGGTTCCGAGGATCACCGTGTGGCTGTCGCCGATCATGAGCGTCATGTCGTCGGTGATCTCGAAGATCGTCTGATCGAGGTTGTTGGCGGTCGAGAACCGTTCCGTGCCGGCCTGCAGCGCGCGGCCGCCGGAGATATCGACGTTCACGGCGGGAAAGACAGGATCCGGGCCGAAGCGCGGGCCCTTGATGGTCTGTGCCGTGAAGCGCAGCTCGTTGTACTTGTCCTCGCCGAAGACGCTGTTGAGCTGCGCGACGAACGAGTTCGTCTTGATGTCGATGTTGTAGAGGTACTGCGGCAGCGGATAGAAGGTGCTGCTTGGACGAAGAATCTGGTTGCCGCCGTTGACGTAGTTGTGCCGTACGGTGAGCTGGTGATTTTCGTTCAGGTTGGCGTCGACGCGACCGAATATCAGGTCGTTGTTGGTCTCGCGCGAGACCTCGCCGAAGCCGCCGGGATCGTAGCCGTAGACGTTCTGCAAGATGTTACGGAAGCGCGTGGCCTCTGTCAGCGCGTCGAAGTCCTGGCCGCTGGAGCCGTCCATCGACCAGCCCGTGGGGGTCGAGCGACGCACGCCCTCGTAGCTGCCGAAGAAGAACACCCGATCCTGCACGATCGGGCCGCCCAATCGGCCGCCGAAGTTGTTGTCCGAGAACGTCCCGACCTCGGTGTCGTCGATCGTGCCGACCATGCTGTCGCCACGCCGGTAGTAGAAGCCGGTGCCATGGAAATCGTTGGCGCCGCTCTTCGTGATCATGTTGATACCGCCACCCGTGAACCCTCCCTGGCGCACGTCGTAGGGCGACACCAGCAGGTTGATCTCCTTGACCGCGTCGAGGCTGATGGCGTTGGTCTCGGTCTGGCCACCGGGCGTTCCCTGCGCCGCGAGGCCGAACAGGTCGTTGTTGACCGAGCCGTCGATCTGGATGTTGTTGTAGCGGTTGTTGCGCCCGGCGACGCTGATGGAGGTCGCGTCGGAGTTCGTCGAGGTCGTCTTGAAGTAGGGGTCCAAGCGGGCGTAGTCGGCGATCGAACGGGTCAGCGTGGGCAACGCCCCGATCTCGATGTGGTTGTAGCGGTTGTTGCGGCCGGCGACGCTGATCGAGGTGGCCCCGTCGTTGGAGGAACTGGGCCTGAAGTACGGGTCGAGGCGGGCAAAGTCGGCGATCGAGCGGTCGAGCGTCGGCAGAGCACCGATCGCCTCCTCGCTGATCAGGGACTCGGCGCCGGTGCGGCCCGGGTTGATGATCGGGTCCGACGTCGCCGTGACGGTGATCGTCTCCTCCACGGCCTGAAGCTGCAGGGCGAAGGTGACGTTGAGCGTCTCACCCAGGGCAACGTTGAGGTCGGTGCGCTCGAGCGGAGCGAATCCCTGCAGCTCCGCGGACACGGTGTACGGGCCGCCGACGCGCACGTTGAAGACGCTGAAGCGACCGTCACCTCGGGTGTAGGACGTGTAGCGGGTTCCGGTCGGCTCGTGGACGATGGAGATCGTCACGACGGGTAGGGGGACGCCGTCGGGGTCGGTCACGGTGCCGGTGATCGAGCTCGTGGTCGCGCCCTGTGCGAAGGCCGGGGAGGCCCACATGAGGGCGAGAATCGCCACGAGGCCCGCACTCAGCAGTGACCTGGCGAATGACTTCATGGTCTTCCTCCATGAGAGGGTTCGGACGAACGAAGCCCCGCCGCGTCCGTTTCGTCCAAGGGGGTATGACTGCTGCGGGAAAAGCGTCTAGGGGGCCGCTGTACGCGGCCACAGGCGTGCACTTCGAGATGCATCGACGTGTCCACTCGAGACGGAATCAAGGGCCCAATCGGGAAGGGCAGTGGATGCGTTCAGCCTTGCGACGATGGTCGTTTCCGCGGCCCCAAAAGTCAAACTTCCGAGGGCTTCCCGCCGCGTTAATTTTCGGTTAACGACAGCCGAAATCCGCCCGCGCGGCCGACTCAGGGGACCTGACGTGCGCCCGCCACCGCTTCCCGCACCTTCTCGGCAGCGCGGCGGCCCGCAGCAATCACTCTTGCCTCGTCGAGCGACTCGAAGGCGCCGTCGGCGAACAACACGCGGCCGTCGACAACCGTGGTGGTCACTGCGTCGCCCCGGGCCGCATACACGAGATGCGAGTAGACGTCGTAGCGGGGCACCAAGCTGGCATTGGAGCCGTCGACGACGACGAAATCGGCGCGCTTGCCGACCTCCAGGGAGCCGATGGCGTCGTCCATGTTCAACGCCCGCGCTCCCTCGATCGTTGCCATTGCCACCACCGCTTCCGCCGGCATGGCGGTCGGATCGCCGCCGGCATGCTTGTGCAGCAGCGCCGCAATCAGCATGGCGCCGAACATGTCCAGATCGTTGTTGCTCGCCGGCCCGTCCGTGCCCAGCCCGACGGCGACCCCGCCGGCGCGCAGCCCGTTGATCGGCATCGTGCCCGAGGCCAGCTTCATGTTGCTCTCGGGGTTGTGCACCACCCCGACCCCGACCTCGGCGAGCGTGGCGATGTCGGCGGCATCCACCCAGATCGAGTGAGCTCCGAGCACGTCGGGGCCGAGAAAGCCGATGGATTGCAGGTGTTGCACCGGCGAGCGCCCGAAGTCGCGCTGGATCTGATCGGTCTCGTCCCGGGTTTCCGCCAGGTGGATGAGCAGCGGGGCCCCGTGCTCGCGCGCCAGCTCCGCGATGCGGCGCAGGGAATCCGGGCCGACGGTGTACGGAGCGTGGGGAGCGACCGCCGCGGTCACCAGCGGGTGCCCCTCCCAGCTACGCAGGAAGCGTTCGGTGTAGGCAAGGGCCTCGTCCAGGTTGGCGGCGTCCGGCGTGGGCATGTCGAGGAGAGTCTCGCCGAGCACGCCGCGAAGCCCGGCGTCGCGCACGGCCAGGGCTACGTGATCCTCGTAGTAGTACATGTCGACGAACGTCGTCGTTCCGGTGCGGATCATCTCCAGCGCCGCCAGCAAGGTCCCGGTGCGGACGAAATCGGGGTTCACCAGGGCGGATTCGGCCGGAAAGATGTAGTTCTCCAGCCAATCCATCAGCCGCATGTCGTCGGCCACGCCGCGGAGCAACGTCATGGCGGCATGGTTATGGGCGTTGATCAGGCCGGGGATGACGATGTCGCGGTCTTTCGGGTGGATGGTGCGATCGGCGTCATAGCGGTGGGCCACCTCGGCCGCCGGGCCGACGGCCACGATCGCCCCGTTCCGGACCGCTACCGCGCCGTTTTCGATCACCCGGCGTTGCGCATCCATCGTAACCACGGTGCCGCCGAACAGCAGCAGGTCGACGGCCTCGCGCTCCTGGGCTGCGACGCCCGGCGCCAGCTCCGAGCTCGGCTCCGCGATCGTGTCGGCCAGGTCGGTGGAGCAGGCTGCGAGTGCCAGCAGGGCCACGGCGAGCAGAAAGGAGCGGTGAGCCTTCATTCGGGGTCTGCGGCGTTGCTCGCGGTGTCCGATCCGTTACCCGCCCGGTTGCCACGTGCTGCATCGGATCGTCGCGGATCGTCGTCGCGTCCGGCCTCGAGTTGATCCGGTCCGAACGGGTCCGGCAGCAGCCCCGCCGTTCGCCGAACCCGCAGGTTTCCCCCCGGTGTGACCAGGTAGACGTCGATGTTGCCGGCGAGGTCCCAGATGACCTGACGACAGGCGCCGCACGGCGACGTCGGAACGTCGCCGTTCCCGGGACCCACGACGGCCAGCGCCTCGATCTCGCGGGCACCCGCGGCGCGAGCGGCGAAGAGCGCCACGCGCTCGGCACAAATCGTCAGCCCGTACGAGGAGATCTCGACGTTGCAGCCCGGGAACACGCGGCCGTCCGCCGCGCGTGCGGCGGCGCCGACGGCGAAGCCCGAATAGGGGGCGTGAGCGCGATCGCGGGCGCGGCGGGCCTCGTCGATTAGCTGCTGCACCGCCGCCGGCTGGTCTGTTGTTTGCAGGTCGCTCATGATCTCGTCATTGTGACATCAGCTCGACCAGCTCGGCGATCAGGCCGACGAACGCGTCGCGCACGCGCTCACCGGTTTCCATGACCTCCGCGTGGTCCAGCGGGGCATCCAAGACGCCGGCCGCCATGTTGGAGAGGCACGAGATGCCGACAACGCGCATGCCTGCGTGGTTCGCCGCGGTGACCTCCGGCACGGTCGACATGCCGACGGCGTCGGCGCCCATTGCGGCGAGCATACGGATCTCGGCCGGGGTCTCGTACGCCGGCCCGAGCACGGCGGCGTAGACACCCTCGCGAAGCCGCAGGCCGCGGTTGTCGGCTGCCTGCCGCGCGAGCTTCAGGTAGGAGCGATCGTAGGCGTAGGTCATGTCGAAAAAACGCGGGCCGATGTCGTCGAGGTTGGCGCCGACGCAGGCGTTGGTCCCCTGGAAGTTGATGTGGTCGCGGATGAGCATCAGGTCGCCGGCGGCAAACTCGCGGTTGATGGCGCCGGCGGCGTTGGTGACCAGCAGCGAGTGACAGCCCAGCAGAGACAGGGCGCGCACGGGGAAGACGACTTCCCAGGGGTCGTATCCCTCGTACAGGTGGACGCGACCCTGCATCACCGCCAACACGACGCCGGCCCGCGAGCCGACGACGAGCTGCCCGGAGTGCCCCTCGACCGTGGAGACCGGCCAGTGCGGGATCTCCTCGTAGGGCACACGCACGGGGTCGTCGAGCGTGTCCGCGAACGCGCCCAGCCCGGATCCGAGAATGAGCCCGAGCCGCGGTTGCGCGGCGAGGCGTGCGCGGATCGCCGCCACCGCCTCGTCGAGCCCGGCGCGATAGTCGGTAGGCGGACGCGCGGGCATCGGTCAGAAGCTCGACAGAAAGCCAGCCAGGGTCGCCACCGTGAACGATGACAGCATGCCGGCGAGCACCGCCCGCAGTCCCAGCTTGGCCAGATCACTGCGGCGTGACGGTGCCAGGCCACCGATGCCGCCGATCTGGATGCCGATGGAGGAGAAGTTTGCGAATCCGCACAGCGCGTAGGAAGCGATGAGCTCCGACTTCGCCGACAGGGCGTTTTCGGCGAGCAGGCCGGAGAGCTCCGTGTAGGCGACGAACTCGTTGAGCACCAGCTTGATGCCGAACAACTCGCCCACGATGGCGGCCTCGGACCAGGGCACGCCCATGACGAACGCCAGCGGTGAAAAGACGGTGGCGAAGATACTGCTGAGCCCGAGCTCGATCGGCGCCCCGCCGCGCAGCAAGTAGGTGCCGGTCGCGACGACCACCAAGGCGGCCGCGGCGCCGACGGCGATGCGACGGCGGCCCTCGTCCGGGCTCCACCCGAACACGTACGCGGCGGTCAGACCGGCGATGACGGCCAGCAGGATGCCGAACCCGCGGGCGTCGGCGAAGGCATTGCCGATGGTTCCCAGGATACCGTCGATGAGGTAGATGATGGCGATGAACGCGATCAGCATGCCGCCGATGTTGAGGGCGAGCGTGATGCCCTTGCCGGCGCCGGCTGCTGCAGCGTCGATGATGTTCACCTCGTCAGGCTGCACGTCGATGGTGACGTCGCCCGCCGTCTTCGACTCCTCGGTTTCGGGAATCAGCAGCTTCGCCATGACCAGCGATGCCGGCGCCGCCATGACGCTCGCGGTGAGCAGATGCTGCGCCTGTACGCCGAGTGCGATGTAGGCGCCCAGGACGGCGCCGGAAACCGTCGCCATGCCGCTGGTCATCAGTGCCATGAGCTCCGACCGCGTCATCGCCGGGATGTAGGGAGCGACGATGATCGGCGCCTCGGTTTGCCCCATGAAGACGTTGGCGGCTGCGGCCAGTGACTCGGAGCCCGAGACACCCATCAACCGATGCATGCTCTTGGCCATCAGGAGAACGATGCGCTGCATGACGCCCATGTAGTACAGGACGCTGAAGATCGACGAGATGAAGATGACGATCGGCAGGACGCGGAAGGCGAAGACCATGCCGAGCGGGCCGGAAGGATCGGCC
>CBDUAS010000170.1:0-7608 GCA_965365185.1 uncultured bacterium
AACGACCGTGTACTCGGCGTAGCCGCCGTTGCGCGAGACGCCGGTGATCTCCGCGTTGTCACAGTGAATGAACTTGCCCGCCAGGCAGTGGTCGCAGGTGCCGTCGTGACCGCCGTGCCATCCGACGCCTACTCGGTCGCCGGGGTTGAACCGGGTGACGCCCTCGCCGATGGTATCGACCACGCCGACGACCTCGTGCCCGGGAACGCGCGGTAGCTCCAGGCCCGGCCAGGCGGCGTCGACCACCACGCGATCACTGTGGCAAATGCCGCAGGCGTGCACGCGGACCCTCACCTCGCCCGGTCCGGGCTCCGGAGTTTCGATCTCTTCGATGCCCAGCGGGGCTCCGGCTTCACGAACGACGATTGCTTTCACGGGACGACTCCATCGGATCTGAGAGAAGGCACGGCGCCTTTCGATGTCACGGCGCGGTTGCCGACATTGTGGCAAGCGGGGCGGCGAGTTTCAGGGCTTCTCGCGGGGCACGAAGCGCAGCCAGCGGATTCGCCGCCGGTCGACCTCGGTCACGTCCACCTGGTATCCACCTACCTCGATGGTAGCGCCTTCACGGGGAAGCTCCTCCAGCCGCTCGACGATAAGGCCGCCGATCGTATCCGCCGTGCTCTCCTCGCCCTCCAGGCCGAGGTGCTCGAGGGCCTCGGGAAGCGACATGCCGCCGGGAACCCGAAGCGAACCATCTTCTTGCCGGCTTACCGCGGGCGCGTCCTGATCGAACTCGTCCCCGAGGGTCCCGACCACGTGCTCGAGGGCGTCCTCGAGAAACGCCATACCCATTGCGGACCCGTACTCGTCGAGCACCATGGCGCAGTGTTGGCGCTGGCGTTGCATCAGGCGAATCAGCCGCGACAACGGTCGGGCTTCGGAAACGAAGAGCGGTGGGCGGGCGATGCGTTCGAGGTCGGGCTCGACACCCTCGACAAACGCTGCGACCAGGTCCTTGGCGTGAACGATACCGTGCACCGAGTCGAGATCGGTTTCGCACAGCGGAAACCGGGAATGCCCGCTCTCCTGCACCCTGCGCAGGTTGTCGAGCACCGGCTCTTGCGTCGACAACAGGACGCAATCGACACGCGGCACCAGGATGTGGCGTGTATCGACGTCGACCAGGTCAAGCACGTTCGCGGCGAGCTCCACTTGCCGTTGAGAGATCTGGCCGGCGGTGGCCGAGGCGACGAGAATGTCCTTGATCTCCGCTACGTCGTGCGTCTGGTCGTGGGGGCCGCCCGACAGCCCTGCGCTGCGCAGCAGGGCGTTCGACAAGCTGTTGATGAACCAGATGAACGGCCGGAACAACGCCGAGAAACCGCGCAGAGGATAGGCGACCCGCAACGACATCTGCTCGGGCCTGCGGATCGCCCAGATCTTCGGAGCTTGCTCGCCCACGGTCATGTGCAGGATCGTGACGATCAGCAGCGCGATCGCCAGCGATATCGCATGGGTCACAGCGCTCCCGGCCGCCACCTCCCACCCGAGGGCATCCGCTCCGGCGATCAATAGCCGCGCGATGGCCGGCTCGGCGTGCCAGCCGAGAATCAAGCTGGCGATGGTGATGCCGAGCTGGCAGGCCGACAGGTAATGGTCGAGGTGATCGAGGATGTGAGCGGCAACGCCCGCCTGCCGGTTGCCTGCCGCTGCCAGAGCATCGACTCGCGTGCGTTTGACCTTGACGAGGGCGAACTCCGCGGCGACGAAGAACCCGTTGATGACAACGAACAGCATCGTCACGCCCAAGCGCCAGGCGTAAGTGGCGAAACCTCCTTCGAGATGCGCTTCCTGCATCGGCCAGCCGCTGGTCAGCGTCCTGAATGCTCCGCCATCATCGGGTCCTCCCGCACAGTGAGCGTACCTGTGTGCGCTTGCCCATCGACTGTGAGCGTCACCCGGTAGGTCCCCGCCGCCGCCTCCGTCGAGCCGATCTGCGGGCCGAACAGCATCTCGCCTTCGGCGTAGCCGTTGAAGCCGGCGGCCAGCTCGTTACGCACGCGGTTCAGCGCGTTTTCGGTGTTTGCTTCCACTGCCTGCAGGCGCAATCGTGTGAGCTGTTCTTGCTTCTCCCCCTCGATGACCTTTGACTCGAGGAAGTCGATGGCGTCCACGAGGCGCGCGCTCATCGCCGCGCGCTCCGCAGCCGTGGAAGGAAACTGGAAGTTCCAGAATGCGCGGTTGATCCCGGCCTGCGGTCCGCGGGCCGCGACAGCGCGGCCGCCGCGAACACCCCTGCCACCGGCACGTCCGCCGCGTCCGCCGGCGCCCATCCGCACCGTGGCGACGCGATCGCCGTCGAATTCCGACACCTCGAGGCTGACGTTTCCCGCAGGCGCCTGCCGTAGCCAGAAGTTGATCGCCGCCCCGGCCGGTGGGTTCTGTCCGCGAAACATGAAGTCCGGCTGCTTGCGCCCCAGGTTTATGGTCACCCATTTGGTGGCGGTCTTGTTCTCGAACACGTGCACATCGGACGCCGACACCCGAGGCGTCAACTGGCGCAGCGGCGTGATGTCATCGAGGATCCAGATGCTGCGGCCGTGGGTGCCGGCCACCAGGTCGGCGTCGCGCGGGTGGATGAGCAGGTCACGCACCGCGACGTTGGGCATGCCGGTAGACAGCTTGAACCAGTTGATGCCTTGCTCGACGCTGGCGTAGACGCCGAATTCGGTGCCCAGGAAGAGCAAATTCGGGTTCACCGGGTCCTCGTTGACGACGTACGAGCCGATGCCGTCGGGCAGGTTCCCGGAGATGTCGCGAAACGTGGCACCGAAATCGTCGGTCACGTACACGTGCGGGTCCATATCGTCGAGGCGGTGGTTGTCGAGCACCACGTAGGCCCGGGCCGCGTCGTGGTGCGACGGCTCGACGCGATTGACCCATACCTCGCCCTCCACGCCCGGGAGGTTGTCGCGCACGTTCGTCCAGGTGGCGCCGCCGTCGCGCGTGACCTGTACGTTGCCGTCGTCCGTCCCCACCCACACCAAGGCCGGATCGAGCGGCGACTCGCGCACCGTGAAGATGGTGAAGTGGTTCTCACCGCCGGTCACTGAGCGGGTCAACCCGCCCTGGTCGCTCGGGTTGCGCAACTCCGGGTCGTTGGTGGTCAGGTCAGGGCTGATGATCCGCCAGGTGTCGCCGCGATCCACCGACTTGAACAGGTGGTTGCCGCCGAAGTAGAGGATCCGCGAGTTGCTCGGCGACATGGTCAGCGGGCTATTCCAGTTGAAGCGGAAGTGCGGCGGCATCAAGGGCCGCAACGGGCGCCCGTAACGGAACCAGTGTTCGCCGGGGTCGATGGTGTAGACGATCGGCTCTTCCTCGTAGCCGGGATCCGAATAGTCGGCGAAGTTCACCACCGTCTCGGGCGTCGGCGTGATGAACACCGGCTCGCGGGTCTCGACGTTCAGGCGCATGGCGAAGCCCACGTGGTTGACCAGGTAGGCGATCCGGTAGTCGGTCGGATCAACGAGCGAGGCAAAGCCGTCGCCCTCGCCCAGCCAGGTGTTGTGCAGGTTCAGAATGCCGCGAGTCTCGCGCGAGTTGCTCGGTCCTGTCCAAATGGCGTTGTCCTGCAGGCCGCCGATCACCCAGTAGGGATCGCGCATGTCGACGCCGATCTTGTAGTACTGCCCGATCGCCATGTTGTCGAGCGACAGCACCGTCTCGCCGTCGTCGATGGTCAGGTGCGCCCCCTGGTCGGTGGCGGTGTAGAAGATCTTCGAGTCGTCGGGGGCGATCCAGAAGTCATGATCGTCACCGCCGCCGCCCCACCACTTGCCGCGCCAGTTCTCCCCGCCGTCGAGCGTTACCTGGAATTCCCGGCCGACCGAGAAGATGCGATCGGGATCGTTCGGATCGATTTGCACCTGGCCGTGATAGAACGGCCGCGTGTTGGTGCGCAGGATCCACCTCCACGACGCGCCGGCGTCCTCTGAGATGTAGATGCCCGTTCCCGGCGTTTGCTCCCAGGGCGGCAGGCTCTCGTCGTAGGGGATGTTCTCGTCGGCCTCGTAGGCGGCGACGATGATGTCGGGGTCGGCGAGATGGATCGACAGATCGATCATGCCGGTTTCGCCGGCCGCCAGCCCGTTGCTCAACCGCGACCAGGTTTCGCCGCCGTCCGTGCTTTTGAAGATGCCGCCGTTCGGTCCGCCGGAATACATCGTCGCCGGCTGGCGAATCCGGTGATACATGCCGGTGTACAAGACGTCGGGATCGCGGGGATCCATGATGATCTCGGTGGCGCCGGTGCGGCCGTCGTCCGGAAGCCCACTCCCGAGCTTGGTCCAGGTGGCTCCGCCGTTCGTTGTCTTGAACAGGCCACGGTCGCCGGAGTAACCCCACAGGTGGCCGGGCGAGGCGACATAGGCGATATCCGGATCCGTCGGGTGCAGGGCGATCTCGGCGATGTGATGGGTGTCGACGAGGCCGACGTTTTCCCATGTCGCACCGCCGTCCGTGGTCTTGAACACGCCGTTGCCCCAGCCGCTGGAGTTGCGGTTGGCGGCCTCGCCGGTGCCTACCCAGATGATCTCCGGGTCGGGCTCGAACATCGCCACCGCGCCGATCGAGCCGGCCCCGTCGGAATTGTCGAATATCGCCTCCCAGGTGATGCCGGCGTTCGTCGACCGGAACACGCCGCCGGACGCCGACGCCACCAGCACATGGCGGTAATCGGTCGACAGGGCCTCGATGGCGGCGATCCGCCCCATCATGTTGGCGGGGCCGATGTTTCGCCAGCGCAGGTCGCGGGCGAGGGGATGCTCGCTCGCGGGGGCCTGCGGCGGGGCGCCGGCGATGGCCGTCGCACCGGTAGGGGCGGAGGACAGGGTGACGACGGCGACGGTGAGCCAGGCAAGGAACAGGATGCGCTTCATCGCGACACGCTCTCTCGGGAATCGGTTCTCGGCGGACGCCGGCGAGCGCCGCTCACGGGCACGTATCAGCCTTCGTGCCGCCAGTCGGCCATCTGGTGGATCATCACCGGGTTGCCGCTGGGGTCGTCTACGATCGCCATCCTGCAGATCTCGCGACCTTCGTGCTCGTTGACCCAAACGTCCTTCGCAATGGTCACGCCGGCGTCCTTGAGCCGCTGGACGTCGGCTTCGATGTCGTCGCTTTCCAGCGCGATGTAGGGCTTACCGTCCGGCAGCTTGCCCGAGTGGGGATCGAGGGCCAGCGTCTTGCCTTCCGGGGTGACGAACTCGCTCCACATGTCACCGTAGTCCTGGTCCAGCTCCAGCCCCAAGTGCTCGCCCCAGAACTGCTTCATGGCGTTCATGTCCTTGGTGGGGTAGGCGATGAATGCGACCTTCGTGATCATCGGTTGCTTCTCCTGAGTTGGCTGTCAGCGGCCCAGCGCCCGGGCGACAAACGCGGCCATGTCGGCCTTCATCTTCGCCAAAGAGGGCTCGTCGATGTACATCATGTGGCCCGACTCGTAGGTTTCGATGGCGACGCGGTCGCGCAGGCCGGAAAAGTCGAACTGCGAAAAGGTGAACTCGGGCCAGAAATACAGCTTGTCGTAGTAGCCGTCGGCGATCATCACGTGCAGGTGCGGATTCTGCGCCATCGAGCTGCGCAGCGTCTCCAGCAGGTTCATGCCCGGGGGAGGCTCGTTCCACGGGCGGACGTTGCCGGAGACCGCGTAGTCGAGGTCGGACCGATAGCCCAGCTCGCCGCGCACGTAGGCGTTGAAGGTCTGGGTGAACGGGCCGCGAATCGCCGCCATCGAAGCGTCGTACTCGTAGGTCTCGCCGCCGGAGTCGTAGTCGTTTCCGGTGAAACGAGAATCCAGGCGGCCGACGGTGAGGCCCTCCGTCCGCAGCAGCTCCTTGCGGAAGC
This sequence comes from uncultured bacterium, assembly GCA_965365185.1. Classification (GTDB taxonomy): domain Bacteria; phylum Acidobacteriota; class UBA890; order UBA890; family UBA890; genus CBDCGW01. The sequence goes on from CBDUAS010000170.1 coordinate 5,851, forward strand.
GGTTCAGGTCGATGCGGAAGTGGATGGCGTCGACGTAGGCCTCCGACAGCCCGGTGTAGCGGGCGACCCGGGCGACGATGTCGGCGCGTTCTTGCTCCGTGAGCTTGTTGCCCCGCAGCAGGGCGAGGGCGTACTCGTTCAATGCGAACGCCTCGACCTCGTCGAGGAATTCGCGCAGCGACCTCGCCTGCAGGTCTTCCGGCAGCTTGCGGTGATACCAGGCGGTGGCGGCCGCGTGTGGGATGTTGATGGCGTAGCGCAGGATGCCGAAGTCGCCGAACTGCTCTCCCATCGACCCGGCCGACACCAGGATCAGCCCGTTGAGGTCCATTCCCATGCGGCCCTGCAGCGCCGCCGAAAGCCCGGCGGCACGCCGCGTCCCATAGCTCTCGCCGATGATGAACTTGGGGGAGTCCCAGCGCTCGTTGCGCGAGACGTATAGACGAATGAACTGGGCCACCGCGGCGATGTCCTCGGCAAAACCGTGGAACTGACCCGCGTCCACTCCGGGCAGCGCCCGGCTATACCCCGTCGAGACCGGGTCGATGAACACCAGATCGGCAACGTCGAGCATCGAGTACGCGTTGTCGATCATCGCCGCTGGCGGTATCAGCCGCGCCGGCGAGTGGTCGCGATGCACGCCGCCGCCATCGCCGAGCTCGACGCGCCGCGGCCCCAGCAACCCGATGTGCATCCAGATCGAGGCCGAGCCGGGCCCGCCGTTGAACGAGAACAGCAGCGGGCGCTCGGACAGGTCGGTGACACCTTCCTTGGTGTACGAGATGTAGAAGACGTTGGCGAGCGTCTTGCCGTCGGCGTCGGCCAGCGGAAGCGTTCCGGCGCGAGCGCTGTATTCGACCGTCTGCCCGTCAATAACGACGCTACTGCGGGTAATCGCGTCTCCAGGAAAGTACTCGACGTCGGCAACGGTGTGACCGTTGTCGTCTTGCGCGGCAACGGCGGCGGGAACGGCCAGCGCGAGAGCGACAGCGATCGCCACGGCGATCGGCAGCGCGGTTCTCGACGCCGATCCTGGCGGTGGGAACGTTCTCATCGGTATGTCCTCCCGGGTTGCGCTCGAGCAATCGCCGCTATGATCGCACGACCGCGAAACCACCACAGGAGAGAAGGAGGTCGACCATGACCCTGCCGAAGGAGATCAGCACCTCGACCGTGGCTACATTCGACTTGAAGGCGGTAGTGGCGGCCCTTCGGGCCAGCCCCGAGTACGCCCGCAACGGCCGCACGGCGCAAACGCTCGCCAAGGCGCCGGAGATGAATGTCGTGCTGACCGTCCTGAACCGGGACGCCTCCCTGAGCGAGCATCAGGCGCCAGGAACCGTGACGCTCACCGTGATCGAGGGGACGATCGAATTCGCCGGCGACGATGCCGCGGAACGCCTCGCAACCGGATGCTCGGCGGTCTTCGCTGCGGGGGTGAGTCACGCCGTGCGTGCCGTCGACGAGGCAGCGTTTCTGCTGGTGATCGCCACGCGCAATTAGCAAGGTGCGGAACGGGCGCCCGTGGAGGGAGCTCGCGGAGGCAACGAGCGGGTCTTGCAAATATAAGTAATGTGAATATAATCGTGCTGCTCATAAACACGGAGGCACGATCATGGTCGGGAAGCGTAGAACGACGCTCGACATCGAGACGTTGTTGCCCCTGGGCGCGGTCGACCTGCAGATTCTGCTGGTATTGACGCAGGGCGATCTGCATGGCTACGGCTTGATGAAGGCGGTGGAAGAGCAATCGGCGGG
>CBDUAS010000171.1:0-7589 GCA_965365185.1 uncultured bacterium
GCTCGGTGTGCTCTTCGCCTGGCAAGCGCCGGGCTTGCCTCTCGATGACCTCGCCACCCGCCTGCGCCCGGGGTCCCGGGTGGCGGGCATTTGCTCGGGAGCGAACGAGCAGAGGCTGTGCATCGACCTGGTGATTCCCGAGCTCGCCGAGGGAGAGCACTGGGTCGTGCTGGCGGACGTCGCCGACCCGGCCTTCGGCGAAGCGGTGGAGCGGCTCAACGACTTCGCCCTGGCCGAGGAACAAACGAGCCTGTGGGTTCTCACCGACGCCACGGCCGATGAGCAATACGCGTTTTTCTGGCAGTGGGGGCCGGTCTTCGAGGTCCGTGAGGCTCCCTACGCCCTGCTGCGCCCCCTGTATCGTCGCCTGCCGCGCTCCTTCCGCGTGCAGGAGGGAGAGGTCACCGAAACCTGGAGTGGTCTACCCTATGAGAAGACTGAACGGCCCCACGAGACGGACGAATCGAGCAACGAGAGCTCCCATGTACACGACAGCGGATCCCGCGGAACCTGACAACCGGTGCGCCCGTAACCAGCGCCGCCGCCGCTCGCTATCCTTTGGCCTCGTCCTCGCAGTCACGTGCCTGGGATTCGTGACGCAGGGCATGGCGCTGCCGGCCCAGCTCAAGCCGCTGCATACGGTATTCAACGGCTTCCTTCCTTCCGAAACGTACGTCGTGGAAGTCAACGGCGTCCGCTCTGCCGACGCCCAGATCCTCGTCGCCGAGCGACTGCCTGCGGTCCTCATCGTCGCTCCCGAGCTCGCCTCCGCGGTGATGCTGACCCCGCGTACGGGGATGGCGCAGAGCCTCAGCGCCGAGTCCGTCGCGCACCTGCCCGACGGCACCGTTGCTCTGCTCAGCGACGTTACTCTGGAGAGCGAGGGCAGGTTTCGAGTTCTCGGTCGGGACGTGTCGTTTTCGGTCGGTGAGGATGCGGTCGTTCTGAAGGAAAAGCCCTGGTTGCTGGGCCTGCAGGATGTTGCCGCGATGGAGTCGTACAGCCCCGGTTATCGGGAACGGGCGCGCGAATACGCGCCGTTCGACCAGACGATCGAGGAGCTGAGGTCATTTCCCGCCGACGTGCGAGTCCGCGTGTACTTCGGCTCCTGGTGTCCGTTCTGCAGCATGTTCGTCCCCCGCATCATGAAGGTCGCTCGTGAGCTGGAGGAATCCCGTATCGCGGTGGACTTCTACGGCCTGCCGCAGCCTGCGACCGAAGACCCGATCACCATGGAGCTGGGAATCGAGGCGGTTCCGACCGCCATCCTCACCCTTGGTGGCGAAGAGATCGGGCGCATCAACGGCAACATGTGGCAGTCGCCCGAAAGCGCGCTGAAGGTATTGCTCGAAAACTACCGCTGAGCGCCGGCTCCCCGACCGTTGCCGACGACCTACGCCGCCGGCGATCTTTCGCTCACCTCGCAGTTTGTTTCTGGATGAACGCGCGGACGTCTTCGAGCAGCCGCAGGCGCGACGGCTCGTTGACGTACATCATGTGCCCCGCCGGGTAGTAGGTGAACTCGACCCTGTCGGCCGCGATCTCGTGACGGTTGAGCGTGTACTCGGCATCGAAGAACGGCGTCGCGAAGTCATAGTAGCCCGAGGCGACCAGCACCCGGAGGCCGGGGTTGGTGCGTAGCGCCGAGGACAGGTCGCGCGCCGTATTGACCGGCCACGGCTCGGCGGACGGCGACTGCCAGTTCCAGTTGCGCCCCAGTTCGGGGTCCGCAGGCGCCTGGTACAGGCGGTCCCACGTCACCCCGAGGTGACGATGCATGGTCTCCATCAGGGCTGCCTTGAACGCGGCGGAGATGGCGTCGCTGCCGGCGTCGGACTCGGCGCCGGTGGCCAGGTCATCGATGTCGTCGCGGGTGTAGCGCGAATCCAGGCGCCCGGCCGCAAGCCCCTGGTCACGCAACAGCTCCTTGAGGAAGCGGCTGGCGTTGATGCGCAGGTTGGCACGCTCGATGTACTCGGGGCTCAGCCCGGTGAAATACGCCAGCCGGTCGCGCACGTGGGCGCGAGTCTGCTCATCGAGCGTGTTGCCCTTGAACAGCGCCGGCAGCAACTCGTCGGTCGCGAAGGCCCGCGCCTCGGCGAGGAAGGCCTCCATGTTCTCGGGTGCCGGCTCGACGCGATCGTGGTAGAGCGCCGTGGCGGCCATCGACGGCACGTAGGTGATGTAGGAGATCAGATTGTCGCGCACGTACGGCGACGATCCGGCGTAGTCGAGCGCCTGGGAGATGAAGACGATGCCGCTGAGGCTCATCATGAAATCCTCTTCGAGGATTCTCGCCACCGCCGCTGCGCGCGTCGTTCCGAAGCTCTCGCCGACCAGGAACCGTGGCGAGTTCCAACGCCCGTGCTCGGTCACCCAGTCACGGATGAACTCGGCAATCGAGGCAGCGTCCTGGCGTAAGCCCCAGAATTCTTTCCCCTCGTGCTCACCGAGGGCCTTCGAGAAGCCGGTACCGACCGGGTCGACGAACACCAGGTCGGTGACGTCGAGGATGGTTTCGGGCGCGTCGAGCACCGGATACGGCGGCAGGCCGGCGTGCTCGGCGTCGCTCGGGACCGAAACGCGTCGCGGCCCGAACGTACCCATGTGCAGCCACAGCGATGCCGAGCCCGGCCCGCCGTTCCACAGGAACGTCACCGGGCGAACCTCACCCTCGGCAACGTCGTCCTTGGTGTAGGCGAAGGTGAAGATCGCCGCCTTGGGCTCACCGTCCGCATCGCGCAGGTAGGTCTCACCGGCGGTGGCCGTATACGCGATCTCCCGTCCGTTGAAGCGGCCGCTGTGTTGCGTTACGAAGGCCGTTGGCTCCGGGATCGTCGCTTGTGCCGCATTGGCGGCCGCGTCTTCATTCTGTGCCGTTGCGGAGAGGCCGCCGCCCAAAAGACAGATCAGGGCGAAAGCCGCGCCGACATTGCTGCGAGGGTGCATGTGCGTGGCTCCTGCTGTCGATTATGAGCGCGATTCTAGCAGGGCGCTGAAGAACTCCCGGAGGCGCCGCGCAGGGGCCACTGCGACGTTGGCTCTCCTCGACGGTACTCTCCGCATCGCCTGGGTCGCGTCGCCTTGCATCTGCCCCCACGGTGCCCGTGACGGCAACCCCGGGAGTCTTTCAGCACCCTGCTAGTGTGCTCCCCGGCGCCGGCCCAAATACTCGTCCGTAGGGCCTCCTCGTCCAACCCGCTCGCTACGATCCAAGCGGGGAAACTCCCGATCCAAGGCCTCGACCTTCGCCCCGGCGCCCCACGCCAGGTAACCCGCTCGGCACTGCCGCAGTAGGTCCCGTCCCTCCGATTCTCGTCCCTGTCCCATGTGGAAGCGGCCTGCAAGCTCGGCGGCGAGTGCCGCGTTGAACGGAAATCCGTCCTTGGCGGCACAGCTCATGGCATCAGCGTAGGAGCGTGCCGCGCTTTCGCTCCGGCCGCGAACGGCGGCCAACTCCGCTTCCATGAGTAGCTGCTTGTGGCGAAAGTTCTCTTCGCATTGGCCTGCCCACTTCTTCATCATCCGGAGCTTCCTATCGAGGATCCGCAACAGTTTGCGTCTGTGGGTTCCGTGCTGGTCGTAGCATTCGTGCACACGCGTCAGGAAGGAATAGAAGAGATGTTCCGCACAGACATACTGGCCGCGGGCAGCCGGTATCCTGCGCTCGGACTCCGCGACGATCTTCGAGGCCCGTTTGCGGAGGTTCATCACGTACAAGCCCTTGAGCTTGAACGTGTAGTAGAAGCCTATGGGGATGGCATCGTCGATCTCGAACAGGTATTCGAGGAATGTGTCTTCCTGGAAGCCCGGCTCATCGAACGGCAAGCGATCCGCCGCTGTCCCTCCGAGGAGCTTCAGCATCTGGCAAAGGGCCGTGAGCTCCGTGATCGTGTGGGGGTTGTTCAGGCGGACGAGGAGCTCCTCGTACTTGCGCATCATGTCGAGCGTGGCGTGCAGAGACTGAGAGCACATGCACTGCTGGGTGATCGCCACATTGAGGTGGAAGCTGGCGAACAACAGATCCCCCGCCTTCATGCTGGCTTCGTACCCGGCGAGGTGAAGCCTGACGGTTGACGATAGGGGGTACTTCCACGGGAATATGAAGCCGGCGAGCAGAAACGTCGTTGCGCCGAGCTGAAGCGGATCGTCGTACTTCTCGGCCAGCCTGTGCGCGAGCTCGGCGAATCGATGGCTGCCGGCAATGTCTCCGAGTGCCTCACCGAGCACGAAGGCGTACATCGCGTACATGGTCGCAGCACCGGGGCTGTTGCCGTGGGTCGCGACGAGCTGCACGGCCTTCGCCGCGTGGTAAGCACCGAGTTTCTCCTGGTACGTCAAGAAAGCTGGCGCCGACGCGGTGGCCAGGAGCGAGACCGCGGCAGACTCGGTACCCGGCTCCATCTCGGGGAGATCGAGCAGGTCCTGGCTCGACTTGCCCCGCAGCGCCAGCCTGGTCCGGAAAAGCTGCGCGAGAACGTGCGGCGTTCGCGGTCGTGCCGGCATCCGCATTCCCAGAAGCGGAAAGCACTCCTGGGTGACGGCCAACGCTTCATAGGCCCGTCCTGAGTGCGTCAGGGCGCTCACTTTGAGAATGTAGGCGCGGGCCCGCTCCTGATCGGTGTTGGCGTGCGTGACGAGGAGCTTGAAATGCTCGTCGGCGCGATCCCGTGCCTGGTCGAGATACTCCACCTCCAGGATGCTCATGGTGACGTCGACCGCGCGATCGTAGTCGCGCGCCCAGGCATCGTCCGGCAGGAAGTCGAGGGCGAACTCGAAGTACCGCCGGGCGGCATCGAAAGCACCGGAGAGCTTCGCCATGCGTCCCGCCTCCTCGTTGAGCCGGACTGCCCTGGCACGTTCGTCGGGTTCGATAATCAGCGCCGCAGCAGCGTTGGAGTGATCTGCGATCTCGAAGATGTGATCCTCGAGCTGTTCGCAGTAAACCTCGTGCATGGCTGCGGCGATTCGACGGTGGCTGGCCCAGCCGGACTCGCGCCCGACGTCGCCGATCAACGTCTCGCGCATGCGATCGTGGCTCACGCGGTAGCGGACCTCATCGCCGGCCGGGATAGCCAGCGCCATACTTCGCCGCGACAGCACGGACAGCGCCGAGTGAAGCCTCTCGGAGTCGAGACCCGTGACGCGTGCCAGGACATCGACCGCGACCGGCCGGTCGCAAAACGCCATGGCTTCCAGGAGTTGACGCTGGCTTTCATCGAGAATCTGGACCCGGCGACGAAGCACCGCGGCGACCGTGCCGGGAATCTGAATGTCGCCCACATCCTCACGCGCCGACCAGCTACCCCTGCGAAGAAAGACGACCCCCTCTTCCACCAGCGTCCGCATCAGCTCCTCGACGAAGAAAGGATTACCGGCCGTTTCCTCCATCACCCGCGCGACGAAGGCCTCCGGTAGCTCGTTGACGCCGAGCATCGAGGTCAGCAAGTCGGCCACGTGGTCCAAGCCCAACGGCTGCAGGTCGAGTTGCTCGACGGCGGCCTGCTCTTTCAGGTCACGGAGCAGGGCCTCCAGCGGTCGCCCCTCCACTTCATCCTCGCGAAAGGCGCCGAACAGAGCCATCCGCACCGGTTCCCCGAGGCGCTCCCGAATACAGATCCTCACAGCGAGCTGCGCGAGAAGCTCAGTCAGCCCGCGCCGGCCCCACTGCAGGTCGTCGACGAACAGCACGAAAGGTGCAGCCTCGGCCATCGAGAGGACGAAGTCGATGACGTGCTCTCGCAGCCGGACCCGTTCTTTTCCGGCATCCGAGAGCGGTCGCGACGGGTCCGCGTGGTGGCGCCTGCCAAGGCGGGGCGAGACCTTCGCCAGCTCGTGAATGTGCCGTTCGATGAGCTCCGGGCGGCCGCGGCTCTCAGCGAGCCAGGCCAGCGACTCGAGCACCGGGACGAGGGGCGTGAGCTCGGAAAAGCTCCCGGCGAAGCACTTGCCCTCGAAGAACGAGATGTTGGATAGCTGGGCGTGATAACGAACCTCGCGCAGCAGCCGCGACTTGCCGGTGCCGCTCTGCGCGGCTACCAGGAGCACGGGCGGAGATTGGCGCAGGCCTTGCACGCGGTGCGAGATGAACTCGTTGAGCCGGGTGTATTCCGCGCTGCGCCCGACAAAGCGGCTCGAGAGGATGTAGCTCTCGCGTGTTTCGTGGGTCTCCAGCTCGTATGCGAGTCCTGCGCCGGCGTTGATGGCCTCGATGACCGCGTTCGCGGTGGGATAGCGGTCGGCGGGCTGTTTCGCGCACAGCGTGCGCACGACGGATCGAAGCCAGGTGGGAGTCGCGTCCCGTCCGCTACCGTCAAACGTCAGTTTCGCGACGTGGTGCATCTGCAGGAGCGCCGGGAGGCTGTCAGCCTGGAACGGTACCCGCCGGCACAGCAGCTCGTACGTCATCACTCCCAGCGAGTAGAGATCAACGCGGTGGTCGGCCGGTGTCTCCGGGTCCGTCAGCTCCGGGGCCATGTACTGTGGCGTTCCCCGCAAGGGCGCGCCAATCAGCGTGCGGCCGGCGATGCCGAAATCGAGCACTTTGACGTGCCCCTCTTCGTCCACGATCACGTTCGCCGGCTTCAGGTCGTAGTGAATGAGTCTGCGGCTGTGCACGTATGACAGCGCGCGGCAAATCTGCACCACCACATCAACGACATCCCGCCACCCGGAATTCTCGGTCGCTCGCAGGGCGTTCTGCCCGCGCACGAGCTCCATCGTGAAGAAGTGATCTTCGCCGTCGTGCACCCGCTCGAAGTCATAGACGCGGGCGACGTTCGGATGACGCAGGAGCGTCATGGTGCGGAACTCAGTCTTGAATTGACCCAGGCGCGTGCGCTTCACGAGGTCGCCGCGGATTGTCTTCAGGGCGATTCGGCGCTTGCCCTTGAGAGAATCCGAAACCTCGTACACGACCCCCATCCCGCCTTCGCCGAGACACTTCTCGACCCGATAGCGCCCGTTGATGATCGTCCCGCTGCCATGACGAACGACTGGAGTGGCGGAGCGGTCGACACCGTCGACGGCAAAAGTGGTCGCCTCGGTATTGCCGAGCCCGCGAATCGGAAGCCGTGTCGAAGCAGGGTCTGGAGGCATGCGAAAGACCAACCCGGCGCCAGAATGACCCCCGCCACTGTGGCTTCGCTCTCTACCAGAAGGGAACGAGAAAACCCTACCTGTCTAGCGGATTTTCTACAACGGACGACGCAGATCAGCCGGGCGAGCTGCCGACCCTACGCCGGTGGCGGCGCGCCTTGTGGCGGTTGCCGCAAACCTTCATGTCGCACCAGCGCCGCCGGCCGGGCTTGGAGGCGTCGATGAACAAGTACGTACAAGTCTCGGCGTCGCAGGCCTTCAGCCGGTTCAGGTCTGTCGAAACCAGCAGGTCCGCGGCCGACCTCACGATCGGCCAGACCACGCTTTCGAGGCTGTCCGCGCCCGTCGGCCAGGCCAGGTCGAACGCCTCGCCGTGGACGAAACTGGTAATCTCGCCCTGGGCGTGCCAGCCGCGATCCTGACCGACGCCGTCGTCGAAGGTGATCCCACACTTCGCCTTGGTCTGCCGCGTCCAGCCGTCGTGGTGCGGC